>NZ_AZQX01000160.1:0-8081 GCF_000568385.1 Halomonas sp. BC04 | reverse complement strand
TAATCTTCGGAGGAGGACGTGGCTTTGCGCATGGCATAAACGCCGATGGCGATCATGAGCGCAAAGTAACCAAAAAGACTGATCCAGACGCCAGTAGCCATGTGACTTCTCCAGTTCATTAGGGCGGAGCAATCTCCGACCTGTTAGCGCTTACCGTACAGAACCCGGTAATGGCACGGTTCTTGTTGTTAATTCCGTTTTTGCCTGCGTAACAAGGTGCTACTGCCTGTGACGCCAGCCTCTCTACCTCAATGCTCACCTCCTGTCGTTCCTGTTTCGTCCTGCACTGTTTCAAGGGAAGTGGGAAGGGCCTTGATTTAGAACCCTGAGCGCCCATCCAGACCGATCACAAGCTGGTGGTGGTCGTGGACATGATGGCGGATAGCGGTACCGAGAAGGGCTTGTGCGGATGGTACTCGACATGTCGAGTCTCGTACCGGCGAGATTCTTCATTGAGTCTAGGCGCTTCACGATGCCAGTCCATTCCACGGTGAATGAACGCACGCTAGTGGCCAGCCGTTTGCGTGAGGTGCACTGGGAAAATGCAAACAATCGTATCAATATCTCGACGCTGGAAGTGTGGCATGGAACGAGCCCGTGGTTGGGGCATTGAGCTTCCGGCAGTCAGGCGGCAAAACGCCGGGCGCATGGCCCGGCGTCGTCTTGCTACTTGCTATCGATTTGTTGTGCTTTAGAAGCGGAAGGTCACGCCGCCACCGATGGTCACCGGGTCCACCTTGGCCGTGCCAATACGCTCGCCTTCGCTGGAGAGGCGTGAGTCGACGTCGGCGTAGTTGGCGAAGCCGTTGAACAAGAAGTTGTCGGTGACAGCGAGGTCGACACCCACCTGGCCCACGGCGCCGTAGGAGCGGCGTGCGTTGATCCTTCGGGCTCGCCAGAGAAGCGGGTGTAGTTGAGGCCGGCACCGGCATAGGGCTGCACGCGTGAGTCGAAGCCCCCCAGCGGATAGTAGTTGACCATCAGGTTGACCGGCATGCGATCAATGGTGCCGGCATCGCCGCCATCAGCGCTCAGGCTGTGTTCGATCTTTTCGGAGCTGTTCAGCTCCACACCGAGGTTATCGGTGAAGAGGTAGCCGACACCGAATGTGAAGCCGGTTTCCCCGCTGCTGATGCCCAAATCTGCATCACCGACATTACCGTTGTCGGAGCGGGTATCGGACTTGGCAAAACCGCCGCGCACGAAGGTATCGCCGGCGCTGTAGGCCAGGGCCGCCTGGCTGACGAAGGCGCAACTGGCGGCAATTACGGCCACGGGGATCAATCGAATCGTTTTCATCAGTGCGTTCTCCTGGTCGACTCAGGCCGGACCCTCCGGCCACATTAAACTTCGCCAAGTATAGAAACACCGTTTCTAAAAGTCTTGTTTAATTTTGTTATGATGGCGATAGGCCGATTGTATCGCGATGTTGTCCTAATTTATGCATCGCTTTCCTTCTGAGCTGGAACGATCTGAGCTGTGGTGTGTACAAGTATTGTTGTGCTGCAATATTGGCGCGACGGGACGCGAGGGGCTAAGCCTTGTCTATAGACGATCAGAAGGAGAGGGCGATGAAGAGTCTGGCGAACGAGCGGCCTGTCTGGTTAGCGATGGGGTCCATGCTGCTGGCTGCAGCCCTTGCTCTCTGGCTGTTGCTGCATCCCGAACTGATCAGCGGCCTGCCCATGGCGTTGCGCCTCCCGGTCATAGGGCTGGGTGTCTGGGCGCTCGGCGCTGCCTTCATGCAGCCCATGGGGCTGGAGTTGCGGCGTCACTGGCAGCGGCGTGCCACGACACCGCCCTGGAGCCTGGTGGCACTGGGGGCGTTTACGCTGGTCGTGGTGATGCGTGCACTGTGGATGGCATGATTTGGCTGGCGCATTCTGGCTCAGTAATGCAACAGGCCGCCCTGGGGCGGCCTGTTGAGGTCATGAAAGGTGTGGTGTCGCCGGTATGGGCCGTCAGGCTTCTTCAAAGGTATCGAAGTCGGCGGTGACCCGAAGATTCGGCTCTTCGGTGGCAAGGCTTGCCACCACGATGGCGATATAGGCCAGGATAACGCCCGGTACGATCTCGTACAGATCGAAGATGCCGCCGGAGATTTCTGCCCACAGCACCACGGTCACGCCGCCAACCACGATGCCGGCCAGCGCCCCCCACTTGTTCATGCGTCGCCAGTAGAGCGACATGATCAAGGCCGGGCCGAAGGCGGCACCGAAACCGGCCCAGGCATAGGCGACCAAATCGAGAACGGTGGCATCGGGATTGAGCGCCAGCAGGTAGGCGAGCACGGCGATACCGATGACAGCAAAGCGACCCACCCAGACGAGCTCGGTCTGGCTGGCATCCTTGCGGAAGATCGCCTTGTAGAAGTCGTCCGTCAGTGCCGAGGAGGAGACCAGCAGCTGGGAGTCGGCGGTGGACATGATGGCGGCCAGGATGGCGGCCAGCAGGATACCGGCGATCACCGGGTGGAAGATGATGTTGACCATCACCATGAAGACGGTTTCGCCGTCGGCCAGGTCGCGCTGTACGAAACCCACCCCGAGAAGACCCACGGCAATGGAGCTGACCAGGGCGATGGCGGTCCAGGAAACGGCGATACGACGGGCGGCGGGAATGTCACGGTCGCTGCGAATCGCGGCGAAGCGAGCCAGGATGTGGGGCTGGCCGAAGTAGCCCAGGCCCCAGGCCAGCGAGCTGATGATACCGATGGTGGTCAGTGCTTCACCGGTGGAGGCGTCGCGGAACCAGGCGAGCATGTACTCGCTCTCTGCCGCCAGTGCGGCACCTGCACCGCTGGCGCCGCCCAGGTCGCTGAAGGCGATGACCGGCACGATGGCAAGCGCCGCTGCCATCATCAGGCCCTGAATCAGGTCGGTCCAGGAAACCGCCAGGAAGCCCCCGAAGAAGGTATAGGAAATGACCGCAATGGTGCCGATGGTCACGGCAATAGTGTAGTCATAGCCGAAGACCGTCTCGAAGAGGCGGCCCCCCGCCACCAGCCCGGAGCTGGTATAGAAAAGGAAGAACATCAGGATGAAGATGGCCGAGATCACCCTCAACAGCTGCGTCTTGTCCTGGAAGCGGTTGGCGAAGTACTCCGGCAGGGTCAGGGAATCGCTCAGCTTGAAGCTGTAGATGCGAAGCCGGCGCGCCACCACCAGCCAGTTGAGCCAGGTGCCGATCAGCAGACCCACGGCGATCCAGCTGGCCGAGATGCCGCTGACGTAGGCGGCACCCGGCAGGCCGAGCAGCAGCCAGCCCGACATGTCGGAGGCGCCAGCGGAGATGGCCGAGGTCCAGGGGCCCAGTGAGCGTCCGCCCAGGATATAGTCGGAGAGGTTCGTGGTACGTCGATAGGCGACGATACCGACGCCGAGCATCAGTAGCAGATACACCAGGAAGGTGAAGCCGATGGCCATATTGTTGTCAACCATTTCAAGGTTCCTTCAGTGTTGTTGTCGTGGCGACGAGTGAGTGGCTCACTCGTCTCCCAGCGCGAGCAGTGACGCATTCCCGCCTAGGGCGGCGGTATTGACGGTCACGGTCTTTTCCGTGGCGAAACGCAGCAGGTAGTGCGGTCCGCCCGCCTTGGGTCCGGTGCCGGAAAGGCCCTGGCCCCCGAAGGGTTGCACCCCTACGACGGCGCCGATGATATTGCGGTTTATGTACACGTTGCCAACGCGAATCTTTTCCGCAATGGCATTGGCAAAGGATTCGTTGCGGCTGTGTACGCCAAATGTCAGTCCGTAACCCCTGTCGTTAATCGATTCGACGACCTGATCGATCTCATTGGCCTTGTAGCGCACGATATGCAGCACCGGGCCGAACTGTTCCCGGTCCAGGCGTCGATGCCGTCGATGTGAAAGGCCACCGGCGCCACGAAGGTACCGAGTGCGGTGAAGGCCGGGTCCAGCCGGGTCTCTGCCAGCAGCCTGCCCTCGCCCTTGAGTCGATCGATGTGAGCCATGAGCCCCTTGCGGGCATCCTCGTCGATCACCGGACCCACGTCGGTGCCCAGGTCCCGGGGGTCGCCGACATGGAGTTCGTCCATGGCGCCCTTGAGTATCTCGATCACCCGGTCTGCCACATCATCCTGCAGGTAGAGCACGCGCAGGGCCGAGCAGCGCTGGCCGGCGCTCTGGAACGCCGACTGGATCACGTCGGTCACGACCTGCTCCGGCAGGGCGGTGGAGTCGACGATGAGCGCATTCATGCCGCCGGTCTCGGCGATCAGGGTCGGCAGGGGGGCATTCTCCCGAGCCGCCAGGGCACGGTTGATGATCTGGCGGTATCGGTGCCGCCGGTGAAGACAACACCGGTGATCCGCGTGTCGGCACTCAGGACGCTACCCACCGTGGGGCCATCGCCGGGAAGCAGCTGCACCACGTCACGGGGCATGCCGGCCTCGTGCAGCAGCTCGATCACCCGATGAGCACGATGGAGGTCTGCTCGGCAGGCTTGGCCAGTACGGTGTTGCCCGACACCGCCGCAGCAACCACCTGACCGCAGAATATCGCCACCGGAAAGTTCCAGGGGCTGATTGCGGCGAAGACGCCCTTGCCGCTGAGCATCAGTTCGTTGGACTCGCCGGTGGGGCCGGGCAGTACGGTCGGGGCGTCGAACAGCTCTTCCGCCCGCATGGCGTAGTAGTGGCAGAAATCCACGGCTTCACGGATCTCATCGACACCGTCGGTCAGCAGTTTTCCACCCTCGCGGGAGCAGAGCGTCATCAGCTCGGCCAGGTTCTCCTCCATGAGCTCGCCCAGGCGACGGATGATCGTAGCCCGCTCGGCCACCGGCGTGGCGTCCCAGCGTGGGAAGGCGGCCCAGGCGGCATCTACCGCCCGTGAGGCCTGCTCCCGGTTGGTCCATTGCACGCTCCCGACCCGCATGTTGCGGTCGTAGGGGCTGTTGACCTCATGGGTGTTGGCAGGGTCCTTTGGCACCTCGAAGGCAAGCAGCGGTGCCGCTTCGTAGGTCTTGTCCATGAAACCGGCCATGGCGTCCATCAGGGGCTGGTAATGGCTGCGCACGTTGAGGTTTACCCCTTTCGAGTTACGGCGTTTCTCGCCGTAGATGTCCTTGGGAAGCGGAATGCGAGGATTGGAATAGCTGGCGTACTGGCGCAGGCTTTCCACGGGGTGCACGCAGAGTGACTCCACCGGAACCTTGGGGTCGACCAGTTGGTGCACGAAGGAGGAGTTGGCGCCGTTCTCGAGCAGGCGGCGTACCAGGTAGGGGAGCAGGTCCTTATGGGCGCCACGGGGGCATAGATACGGCAGTAGGTGCCTTTCGGAGCGCGCTTCAGGGCGGCATCATAGAGGGCCTCACCCATGCCGTGCAGGCGCTGGAATTCGAACGAGCGCTTGGCCTCGTTCGACAGCTCGAGAATGGTGCTGATGGTGTGGGCGTTATGGGTGGCAAACTGAGGAAAGATCCGCCCGCGGGTCTGATCCGAGAGCAGGAAGCGCGCGCAGGCCAGGTAGGCCACATCGGTGCTTGCCTTGCGGGTGAAGACCGGATATCCCTCGACACCGAGTTGCTGTGACTCCTTGATCTCGCTGTCCCAGTAGGCGCCTTTGACCAGGCGCAAGGGGATTTCGTCGCCCTGACGGTCTGCCAGGCGATTCAAGTAGTGCAATACCGGCAGGGCGCGCTTTGAGTAGGCCTGTACCACCAGGCCAAAATGTCCCCAGCCCTTGCAGGTGTCGCTTTCATAGATGGCGCGAAAGACCTCCAGCGAGATCTCCAGGCGATCCACTTCTTCGGCGTCGATGGTCAGGGCCACATCCCGCTCCCGGGCCATGGCGGCGAGTTCCCGCACGGTGCCTACCAGTTCGACCAGAACCTGGTCGCGACGGCCGAATTCGTAGCGCGGGTGAAGAGCCGACAGCTTGATGGAAACCGAGGGGGACGGCGTGGCAGCGGGCAGCGACTGACTGGTCTTGCCGACACGCTCGATGGCCTGGGCGTAGTCGTCGAAGTAGCGCTTGGCGTCGGCCCGGGTGCGTGCCGCTTCGCCGAGCATGTCGTAGGAGTAGGTATATCCTTTGTTGAACAGGGGCTTGGATCGCTTCAGTGCTTCATCGATATCACGGCCGAGCACGAACTGCTTGCCCATGATCTTCATGGCCTCGACCATGGCGCGACGTATGACCGGCTCGCCCATGCGGTTGACCAGCTTGTTGATGAAACTCGATGGCTTGCCTTCGCGCGGCTTGTCGAGGGAGACCACGCGGCCGGTCATCAACAGTCCCCAGGTCGAGGCGTTGACCAGCCAGGATTCGCTCTGCCCCATATGCGCCTGCCAGTCGGCGGGCCCCAGCTTGTCCTCGATCAGGGCATCGGCGGTGGCCTTGTCGGGAATGCGCAGCATGGCCTCGGCGAGGCACATCAGCATCAGGCCCTCATGGGTATCGAGGCTATATTGCTGTAGCAGTTCATCGATGGTGTCCACCGCGGTGTCCATCTCGCGAACCTCACGCACGAGCTCGGCGGTCTTGCCAGCAATGCGCCGGAAGTCGTCGGTATCGGCACTCAGCACATTGACGAGTTCGCGGACAAAAGCGTCTTCATCGACCGCATAGTGTTCACTGATCCGTGCGAACAGGGTGTCGAGTTCCTGCTGCCAGGTGGCAGAATCCAGCATGTTATTGGCATTGAGCATCAGAGGTCCCCCGGGTGTCACCCGCCATGAAACGGCAAATCCACGGCTTCGCCAGACGTTCTTGCCTGGTGCCGTTGGATAACGATGACTGTAGGGGGGGCAGAGGGGGGGCGCTTGTCAATTTCCCGGATTTGTTTGTCGATTTCGTGGCTAATTGCAGTGGCAGGGCCGGATTTTCGACTTAAGTCGTAGGCTGGGGGCGAGCAATCAAGGTGGTAGCGACACGTTCGCTGCAGGCGCGCCGAAGCTGGGCTGGGGGGGCAGCCGAACGTACTGCGGAAGGCATGGGACAGTGCGCTCTGATGGGCAAAGCCGGTATTGGCGGCGATCTCCGACAGCGGCAGGCGACTCTCTTCAAGCAGTCGTCGGGCGGCTTCCAGGCGGCGGCGGCGAACATACTGCCAAGGTGATAGGCCGGTCTGCTCACGAAAGCAACTGCGAAAATGCGCTTCGCTCAGGCAGGCTTGTGTGGCGAGGGCGCCCACCGTCAGGGAGCGGGCCAGGTTCTGGTCGATAAAGTGGTCGAGCTTCTGCAGGTCCAGCCGGCGTCCGCCCGCTGGCGGCATGGTGTCGTTCCCCAGGCGGGAGTGCAGGCAGCCAAGTAACGTGGCCGCCAGGCGGTCGCTCTGCGCAGTGGCGCTGTTGCTTGCCTGGGTGATCGCCAGCTCCTGGAGCAGGAAGTCGAGGTAGCGCTTCAAGGGGTCGTCCAGGGAGAAGAAGCGTGGGGCATCGAACAGGCGCGAGAGCTCATGATGATACCCGGTCAGCGACGGTGCATCGGCGGGCAGGTCGAGGATCAGCTGACGGTTCTCACCCTGCCCGACATAGTAGTGCACGTGGTTGGCCGGCACGATACAGCCGGACAGGGCCGAGATGGCACCGCCGAGTCCTTCGATCTCGAACTCGGCCTTGCCCTTCAGGCCGATCACGATCTGGTGGAAGTCGTGGGCGTGGTGCTGAGTGGCGGTATCGAGCGGAATCTGACGTATGGCGCTGGGCATGGGAACCTCCCGGCCTGACTGGCATCCCTGCGAAGCATACCATACTCGGAAAACGGTCAGCTTCAGTCCTGGTCACGCTGCCGATTTCTTAGCCGGGTGTGGGCGGCCAGGTGATCACGCAGGGCGGCCAGTTCCTGCTGACCGGTGCTGTCGAGCAGCGGTTTTCCCTGGGGAATGCGCCAGGCTCGGCCATGGGCCTCCATCAAGCGGTGCGCCCTGCGTCTCACGCCATCCAGATAGTCGTCATGGCGTATCGGATAGTTGATGATCGTATCCCACTCATGCTGGCTGAGGCGGTCTTCCAGCGCCTTGTCGAAGAGTTCGAGCAGTTGCTCGGGCTCCGTGCGATAGCGTGCAGTACGCGAAAACAGCAGAATCAGCAACATGCCGCCAATGATCAGCGTGCA
>NZ_AZQX01000159.1:0-15617 GCF_000568385.1 Halomonas sp. BC04 | reverse complement strand
GCGGCCGCAACGGGGGTGGCAAGGGCACCCTGGCCCTGGTGCTGGTGCTGTTCCTCGGCATCGGCGCGGGCCTGTTCGCCTGGAAGGCCTGGGAGCGCATGGACAGCCAGCAGCAGCGCCTGGCAGAGCTGGAGGAGCGGGCCGGTACCGCCGCCTCGGCCGACCAGTTCGCTGAGCTGGAAAGCCGGGTGGAGAGCCGCCTGGAGGCAGCCGAGGATGAGAGCGCCGAGGCCGTCGAGGCGATGCGAAGCGAGTTCGCCAGCTATCGCGGTGAGGTCGACTCGGCGCTGGACCAGGTCCTCGATGAGCTCTCCCGCGAGCAGGAGACCGACGAGCGCGAGTGGCTGCATGCCGAAGCCGCTTACCTGCTGCGCCTGGCCAATCAGCGCCTCCAACTGGAGCGTGACGTGGAAGGTGCGGCGGCCCTGCTGCGTACCGCCGATGATCGCTTGAACGAAGCCGACAATCCGGCGCTGCTCTCCGTTCGTCGCGCCATTGCCTCGGAGCTGTCGGTACTGGAGAGCGTGCCCCAGGTCGACCGCACCGGGCTCTATCTGGCGCTGAACGCCCAGCAGGAGCGCCTGGCGCAGCTGCCACTGTCCCGCGAGCTGGAGGAGATCCCGGCCCGTTCCGGCATGCAGGAAGCCCCCGCCGGTGGCTGGCAGGCGCAGCTCTCGCGCTTCGGCCAGGAGCTCAAGGATCTGGTGGTGATTCGTCATCACGACGAGGCACTGGAGACCCTGGTCACGCCCGAGCAGGAGTCCTACCTGCGCCAGAGCGCCCGCCTGGTGCTGGAGCAGGCCCAGCTGGCCCTGCTGCAGGAAGAGCAGGCACTCTACGAGGCGAGCCTCGACAAGGCATTGACACTGATCGGTGCTTATTACGACACCGAGCGCAGCGAAGTCCAGGCCGTCATTGAGCGCCTGGAAGAACTCAAGGGCGAGACCATTCGCCCCGAATTGCCGGACATCAGCGGTTCCCAGCAGGCGCTGGCACAGTTCATCGAGCGTCGATTCGGCTCGCGTGGCGAGCGGGGAGATGACGCATGAGAAAACTGCTCCTGATCGTACTCCTGGGGCTGGCGCTGGGGGCGCTGTTCGGCCAGCTCATGGTCTCGGTGCCCGGCTATTGGCTGGTGCGGGTCGGTGACACCTCCTTCCAGACCTCCTTCTGGTTCGGCCTGATACTGCTGCTGGCACTCTTCCTGGTGCTGCACTTTGTCCTGCGGCTGTTGATGCGCATGAGTCATCCGGTCAGCCGGCTGAAGGTGTGGAACAGTCGGACCCGTCATCGCAACGCCATGAAGCGGACCGTGCAAGGGCTGGTGGCCCTGGCCGAAGGGCGCTGGAAGCGTGCCGAGAAGTCGCTGGTCAAGGCCGCTGACGACTCCGGCACACCGCTGGTCAACTACCTGTCCGCCGCACTGGCGGCCCACTATCAGGGGCGCTATGAACAGGCGGACACGCTGTTGAAGCGAGCCCACCTCAGCACCGACGGCGCCGACACCGCGGTCGGCCTGATGCAGGTGCAGCTGATGTTGGACCGTCAGCAGTACGAGGAGGCACTGGCGATCCTGACCCGACTGGACCGGCAGTTGCCCAACCATCCGCAGGTGCTCAAGCAGCTCAAGCAGGCCTACCTCAGCGTCAGCGACTGGGAGGGACTGCGTCGCCTGATGCCCCGGCTGGCTTCGCGCCAGCTGATCTCCCCCCAGGAGCGCCAGCAGCTGGAGCTGCGTGCCTACAAGGAACTGCTGATTCACGAGGCCCGCGATCCGGGCAACGTGGAACGGGTGCGCAGCCTGTGGGCCGACATGCCGGACCCGCTGCGCAACAATGTCGAGCTGGTGGTGCTCTACACCGAGGCGCTGGTGCGCGGCAACGAGGAGGGTATCGCCGAGCGCCTGCTGCGCCACTCGCTCAAGGAGCACTGGGACAGTCGCCTGGTGCTGCGCTACGGCCTGCTCAACGTGGACCCGGCGCGCCAGCTGGTCCATGCCGAGAAGTGGCTGCAGGAGCGTCCCAACGACCCGGACCTGCTCCTCACCCTGGGTCGGCTGGCGCTGCGCAACGCCTACTGGGGCAAGGCGCAGGAGTATTTCGAGACCAGTCAGCGACAGCGCCCCAGTGGCGTGGTCTGCGCGGAGCTGGCGAGGCTCTTCGCCAATCTGGGCGAGCACAACAAGAGCCAGCTCTACTATCGTCAGAGCGTCGAACTGCTCGACAAGTCGCTGCCGTCGTTGCCCCAGCCAGCCGAGCCCGAGCCGCCACAGGAAGACGCCAGCAAGGAAAGCAAGAAGAAGGGGTAGGATTGGGCTGGCGTCACGTCGGGTTGGTGTGATGCCAGTTAGTGTTGTGGCATGAAGTCGTATGAAAAAAGTATTGTGGAAGGGCGGCTCGACGGCAGCGGCGTGGCGCCGTTGGTGGAGAGAATCGCTGTAGGAGCGCTGCTCCGCATCGCGACTGGCGCCGGCAGGCGCCTTGGCGGAGACCGCAGCGCCAGCTATAGCCGCCAACATAGGCAACGCCGCCGGGAGGCTTGCAGCCTCCAGTCGCGATCTGAAGATGCTCCGACAGAGCGGCCATGATATCCCTTGCCATTTCACGCCAATCTGCGATGAACCAAAAAAAGGGGCGCCCAACCAGGCGCCCCTTTTGCGTGTTCATAACGCCGCGGGGGCTGCCAATGGCAGCCCCCGCAGTTTCTCTTGGCGATCTCATCAGTCCCTGTCTTCGTAGTCGCCCTTGAAGGTCGGGTTGGGCTTGGAGCGGGGGTCGTCCTCGCCGGAACGACTGCTTTCGCCGGAACTCGGCTGCCCGCCCGGGCGCCCGTTGATATCGAAGGGCTGCTGCATGACGCGCAAGTTGGCCGGCGGCGCCTCGCCCTCCTTGCCCACGCCGAAGTACAAGGTGGTGTGGGGGAAGGGGATCTCGATGCCCTTGGTGTCGAAGTGGAGCTTGACCAGCCGGTTGAAGGCACGACCGGTACTCCACTGGGTGCCCGGGGTGGTCTTTATCCGCACGCGGATATTCACCGAGCTGTCGCCGAGGCCGGTTACCCCGGCCACTTCCAGCGGGGCCAGGATGTTCATCTTGTGCGCCTCGTCGGCCGCCAGTTCATCGAAGGCCTCGCGCAGGGCCACGATGGCGTCGTCGATGCTCTCGCGATAGGCGATGCCGTACTCGCCCACATGGTAGCCGAACTCGCGCATGTAGTTGGAGACAGTGTCGACGCTGGAGAAGGGCACGATATGGTAGGTGCCCGAGAGGTCGCGGATACCCACCGAGCGAATGCTGAGGCGCTCGGCTGTGCCGGTGATACCGCCCACCGTGACCACGTCGCCGGTGTTCATGGCGTTTTCCACCTGGATGAAGATCCCGGTGATGATGTCCTGCACCAGCTTCTGGGCACCGAAGCCGATGGCCAGGCCCAGTACACCAGCACCGGCGATCAGCGGCCCGATATTGATGCCGATCTCGGCCAGCACGATCATCATCGTCATGGTGATCAGGCGATGGCCAGGGCATTGCGGAACAGCGAAAGCAGGGTCTTGGCGCGCGCGGTGGGCTCGCCGGTGCCGGTCTCCGGGTTCAACTTGTGTTCGATCAGGCTGGCCAGGCCAAGCCAGGCGCCGATGGCGACGACCAGGATCGTCGCCACGCTCGCCAGCGTGCCCACCAGGCCGCGCCCCGGCTCTGAGGCATACCAGGCCATGAGGTCGAAGGCGCCCCAGGCGTTGAGCACGAGCAGGATCACCACGATCATGATGATGGTGCGAATGACGCGCAGGGCGTTGGGCACATAGCTGTTGAGGCGTGGCTCCAGCAACGGCAGCTTGCGGCGCAGGTCGTCGGAAAGGTTTATGCGGCGCCCGATGGTCTGGGTCAGCAGGCTCGACAGGAGCATGCCGACCACCACGATGGCCAGTGTCTTGAGCGTGGCCAAGAGCACGAAGGGCAGCGCATCCGCCGGCCGGGTGAGGGTGAGCACCAGCACCATCAGGAAGTAGGCCAGGGCGAACAGGTGCCAGGTGCGAGCGAACAGCGTCAGGGAGACCCGGGTTGCCGTCAGGTCGCTGCGCCCCGCCAGTTCGTCGAGGTTATTGCGAATCCGAGCCCGGTTCTTGAGCACCACCGCCACGGCATAGACGAAGGCGCCGAAGATGACCAGGGCGCCGATGCCTTGCCCCAGGATCGGTGTCAGATAGACGTTGGCCAGTGGCACCACCACCATCAGGCCATAGCCCACCAGCCCGATGAGGCGGGCGATCCAGCGGTTCCAGTAGGAGGCCTCGTCGGCCGAGATGGGCAGCAGGCGAAGTCCCTCGTAGCGTGACGAGAACAGCATCCGCACGGCGGCCTTCAACAGTTCGATGATCAGGAAGGCGTTGAGGAACAGTGATGCACGGGTGGAGAGCTCGCCGGTTTCTCCGATGGCGAAGGTGGCGATGAGGTTGCCGGCCATGTAGGCCAGCACCACGATCAGCACATCCACCAGGGCGGCCAGGGCCACGCAGAGCACCAGGCGCACGACCGGCGTGAGGCTGCTGGCCTGAAGCGACCAGCTGCTGATGCGGGTGAACAACGGCCTGGCGAAGTGGCGGAAGGTGACGAAGAAGAGGAAGGTGGCCAGTATCACCAGGCCCAGGTTGATCGCTGCCGAGGTGAAGGCCGCCCTGTCGAAGTCGGTGGCGGCAGTGTCACCGGTGAACAGGCCGGTCACGATGCTCACCAGATTGCGCAACTCCCCGCCGATATCGCTGACAACGCGGCTGGTCATCTCCGCCAGCTGCCTTGGTACCGATACCTGTGCCGGCTGCTGGCCCTCGTGGACGGCTTCGGCGCTAGCCAGGGCGCCCTCATCGATCGCCTGGCGACGCAGGTGTTCGATGAGCTGCTGGCGGGATGACTCATCCTCGAGCAGGTCGGCCAGCGTCGAGTAGGCAGGGCCATTGGGGGCTTCGCTTGGCTGGGCCAGGGCAGGTGTCGCGGCCAGGCAGGCCAGCAGCAACCAGCCAAGCAGCCAGGGGATGAAACGTGTCGGTATCACGCGGTGACCTCCATCTCGGGCGTGTAGGCAGGGGTTCGTCTTGCCCCCGTGCGGCTCATGATACGGATTTTGCCACCATGGGACGAACGGCGGTGGATTTGGCGAGTTTATCGATACGGGAATTGTACATTCTAAACAGGTTGTGTCATATTTTCCCTGTGCCTGTCCCCTTGGCATGAATCCCCGCACTAAGCTCGATCCTCTTGCCACTCGCCCAGCGAGTGGCTTTTTTGGTTCATCGCAGACCGGTGTGAAATGGCAAGGGATTTCATGGCTGCGCTGTCGGAGCATCTTCAGATCGCGACTGGAGGCTGCAAGCCTCCCCGCGGTGTTGCCTATGTTGGCGGCTATAGCCGGTGCTGCGGTCCCTGCCCAGGCGCCTGCGTCGCTGTCGTCGAGCCGCCCTTCCACAATGCAACCTGTGCAGAGCAGGTTCACGCCAAAGTGTGAAGAACCTTTTTTTGTGTGTTCGCAACGACTTCGCTAGGCTATGTTCGAAAAGTCGGCGAGCGAAGGTCAGGCAAGGCAAAAATCGGCGAAAAAGCGGAGTTTACGGGGTGTAAATGAGTATTTTGAGCCGATTTTTAACGCAGCATGGCCGAGCGCAGGCAGTTTTCGTACATAGCCTGGCATTGGTTGGCATCATAGGATCCGCTGGGGATACGGCAGCATGAGCATCGGATGGGCCGCGGTAGTTCTGGTGGGAGTAGGTGGGGCTGCGGGGGGCATGGCCCGCCTGGCGGCATCTCGGATCCTGGCTCGTTGGCTGGGCACCGGTTTTCCCTGGGGGACGCTGGCGGTCAACCTCAGTGGGGCGTTGCTGGCCGGCTGGATCGCCGGCCGCCTGGGTGTGCCTCAGAGTCTCGACCTCTCCCCGGCCTGGCTCGGCCTGATAATCGGCGTGCTGGGTGGCTATACCACGGTCTCCTCCCTCAGCCTGCAGACACTGGCGCTGTGGCAAAGCGGCCGGACACCGGCGGCGCTGATCAATATCGGCACCACCTGCCTGGCGGGGCTGGCCCTGGCCTGGCTGGGCTGGTGGCTGGCGGGGGGGGCGCCATGAGCGGCTGGCGCGACTATGCGGCGGTGGGGTTGGGCAGCGCTCTGGGCAGTCTCCTGCGCTACCTGGTGTCGGTTGCCTCAATGGCGGCGCTGGGGCCGGCCTTCCCCTGGGGTACCCTGGTGGTGAACCTGCTGGGCTCCTGGCTGATCGCCGCCTTCTCTGCCTATGCGGCCTGCCGCCAGGGAGGGCGCGTGGCACGCTGGCAGCCCTTCCTGGTGGCCGGATTCTGTGGCGGCTTCACGACCTTTTCGCTGTTCAGCCTCGAGACGCTCTATCTGGTCGAAAGCGGCCTGCCCTGGCTGGCGCTGCTCTATGTACTGGCCAGCGTGCCACTATGGCTTGCCGCCGCCTGGCTGGGCGACTCCATGATCAGGGCCCGGCTGGCGGCGGCTGGAGCCAGAACAACATAGGCCGATTCAGCGCTCCTTCCTGCTCGCCTTTTTCTCACTCTTGCCTTTCCCGCTCTTGGCTGGCCCGGGGGCGGTCGATGGCGAGGTGGGGAAGTGTTCGCGCACCAGGGCCAGCAGCCCCTGGGTCGAGGCGTCGAAGTCCTGGGTCTGGGTATCCAGGCGGTCGCTGATCTCACCCGCGATACGCTTGCCCAGCTCCACCCCCCACTGGTCGAAGGAGTTGATGTTCCAGATCACCCCCTGGACGAAGACCTTGTGCTCGTAGAGCGCGATCAGTGCACCCAGGTTCTTCGGCGTGAGCTCATCGAGCAGCAGCACGCTGGAGGGGCGGTTGCCGGGACAGCTGTAGGGGTCGAGGCGGCCGCCGGTCTGGCTCCCCTCCATGAAGGCATTGGCCTGGGCCAGCATGTTGGTGAGCAGGGCGAAGTGGTGCTCCTCCACGCCCGGCTCCGGCTTGAGCGATGCGATGAAGTCGATGGGCACGTAGCGGGTACCCTGGTGCAGCAGCTGGAAGAAGGCATGCTGGCCGTTGGAGCCGGTCTGCCCCCAGACGATGGGGCCGGTCTTGTAGTCCACCGGATGGCCGAAGATATCCACCGACTTGCCGTTGGACTCCATGTCCAGCTGCTGCAGGAAGGCGGGCAACTGATGCAGCGCCTGGTCATAGGGCACGATGGCCTGAGTCTCGGCCCCTTTGAAATTGAGGTTCCAGATGCCGGCCAGCGCCATCAGCACGGGCATGTTCCGGTCGAAGGGGGCGGAGAGGAAATGCTGGTCCATTTCGTAGGCGCCTTGGAGCATTTCCATGAAACCGTCGAAGCCCACTGAAAGGGCGATCGGCAGGCCGATGGAGGACCACATGGAGTAGCGTCCGCCGACCCAGGCCCAGAATTCGAAGACGTTCTCCTCACGTACGCCGAATGCCATGGCGGCCTTCTTGTTCGTGGAGGCGGCGACGAAGTGCGCCCCCACATCGGCATCGTCGCCGGCCTGCTCCACGAACCATCGCCGTGCGGTCTTGGCGTTGAGCAGCGTTTCCTGGGTGGAGAAGGTCTTGGTCGAGACGATGAACAGCGTGGAAGCCGGATCCAGGCGTGCCAGCACCTTCTGGATATGGGCGCCGTCCACATTGGAGACGAAGTGGAAGCCGAGCTCCGGGTGGCGGTGCTTGAGCAGTGCCCGGCACGCCATGTTGGGCCCCAGGTCCGAGCCTCCGATGCCGATGTTGACCACGTCCTTGATGCGCTTGCCGCTGAAGCCCTTCCATTCGCCGCTGCGTACGGCGTCGGCGAACTGGCGCAGTTGCTCCCAGGAGCGGCGAATCTCCGGCATCACGTCCTTGCCATCGACCATTACCGGGCTGTCGCCCAGGTTGCGCAGGGCGGCGTGCAGTACCGGACGGTCCTCGGTGACATTGATGATGTCGCCGGAGAACATCTGCGCACGCCGCTGCACCAGCGCCGAATGGTCGGCGAGTTCGAGCAGCTTGGCCAGCACCGTGTCCGAGATATGGTGCTTGGAGTAGTCGAGAAACAGGCCGCCGACGCGCAGGCTCATCTTCTCGAAGCGCTGGGGGTCGGCGGTGAAGTAATCCTTGATCCGGTCGCCGGCGGTTTCCTGCTGCAATTGCTTCAGGGCCTGCCAGGTGACGCTGCGGGTCAGTTGGAACATGCGGTTTCCTCAGGCGCGATGGTCGGGGCGAGGTGGCGAGGTGGCGCGGGCAGCCTGTCAGCCCTGTGAATTGCGTGATGTCACCCATGCCTGGGCATCGGGGATGGTCATCTCGTAGGGCTGTGACAGCAGGGGGAGCTGATCAGGAAGTCGGCGCTGGCGGCGTTGCAGGCCACGGGGATGTTCCACAGGGCGGCGAGCCGCAGCAGTGCCTTGACGTCCGGGTCGTGGGGCTGGGGAGCGAAGGGGTCCCAGAAGAAGATCAGCAGATCGAGGCGCTGCTCGGTGATGCGGGCGCCGATCTGCTGGTCGCCACCCAGCGGGCCGCTCATCAGGCCTTCCACCGTGAGACCCAGCTGTGCCGAGATGCGGCCGGCGGTGGTGCCGGTGCCGACCAGTTCATGGTCGGCCAGGGTCTGTTGCCAGTGGGTGGCCCACGCCAGCAGTTCCTCTTTCTTGCCATCGTGGGCGATCAGGGCGATGCGCTTGCGGGCCGGAAGAGTGCGCTGGACGGTGCGCCGCGGACGCGGGTCGGTCATGGTGTTCCCACCTCGAGTATCTTCAGGGTGTTGGTGCCGCCATGGGCGTTCATGTGGTCGCCCCGAGTCAGAATGACATGTTCTCCCGGTTTGGCAATTCCCTGCTTGACCAGCAGTGCCAGCGCTGCGCCGTTGACGTCTGTAGCCGCCAAACCGCTGGTATCGAAGGGCAGCGAGACCACGCCGCGGTAGAGCGCCATGCGCCGCTGCGCCACCGGGCTGTGGGCCAGGCCGACGATGGGCAGCCCCGAGCGGATGCGCGAGGCGATCAGCGGCGTGTAGCCGGTCGAGGTCATGCAGGCGATGGCCGCCACGCCGGTGAGATGATTGGCGGCGTACATGGCCGACAGGGCGATGGTCTCGTCGATCCGCGAGAAGCCCTCGTGGATGCGGTGGCCGGACTCCTGGGCGATCTTCTCGCGCTCGGCGCCGAGACAGACGCGGTCGATCGCCTCGATGGTCTCCACCGGGAAGTCGCCGGCGGCGGTCTCGGCGGAGAGCATCACCGCGTCGGTACCGTCGAGCACGGCGTTGGCCACGTCGAACACCTCGGCCCGGGTGGGCAGCGGCGAGGTGATCATCGACTCCATCATCTGGGTGGCGGTGATCACCGCCCGGTTCAGGGTGCGGGCGCGCTTGATGATGCGCTTCTGGATGCCGATCAGCTCGGCGTCGCCGATCTCCACGCCCAGGTCGCCCCGGGCCACCATCACCGCCTCGGAGGCCTCGATGATGCCGTCCAGGGTCGCCGCATCGGCTACCGCCTCGGCGCGCTCGAGCTTGGCCACCAGGCCGATCTCCTTGCCTGCCTCGCCCAGCAGCTCCCGCGCCTCGTGCATGTCGGCGGCGCTGCGGGGAAACGAGACCGCCAGGTAGTCGACGCCGATGTCGATGGCGGTCTTGAGGTCGGCGCGGTCCTTGTCGGTGAGCGCCGGGGCCGAGAGGCCGCCCCCCTCCTTGTTGATGCCCTTGTTGTTGGAGAGCTTGCCGCCCACCACCACGCTGGTGTGGATCAGGTGGTCGGCCACCCGGTTCACATGCAGCACCAGCCGGCCGTCGTCGAGCAGCAGCCGGTCGCCGGGGACGACGTCGTCGGCCAGGGTCTTGTAGTCGCAGCCGACCCGGGTCTCGTCCCCGGCATCCGCTTCCAGCGCCATGTCGAGCAGGAAGGACTGCCCCTCCTCCAGCGTCACCGGCCCGTCCCTGAAGCGGGCGATGCGGATCTTGGGGCCCTGCAGGTCGCCCAGGGCGGCCACGGCCCTGCCCAGCGTGCGGCGATCTCGCGGACCCGTTCCAGGCGGCGACGGTGGTCGTCCGGCGAGCCGTGGGAGAAATTGAGACGCACCACGTCGACGCCGGCGGCAAGCATGGCCTCCAGCACGCCCTCGCGGTCGCTGGCCGGCCCCAGGGTGGCGACGATCTTGGTGCGGCGAAGGGGGGGGCGAGGTTGGCTATGGAACATGGAGTGTCCTCCTTGTGGCGACGCCGGTAGTTAACAGGATGTCACCACCTTAGCGGCGAAGACGTAATATTACTACAATATTTTCCCGCTCCCCAAGGCCTGCCGCGAGAGGGTAAAGGCCACTTTCAACTCCAGATTATGCCGATTTTGCGGTGCAGCGAGGTGAGAATCTCGAGGGGCGCTCCCAAAAGTGTTGTAATATTACCAAAAAAACTTGAGACTCAACGGCAATTGCACCACATTAAAATAATTGCTACCCACTCCCGGGAGGAAGATGCCATGACACTCAAGGTTGCCATCAACGGCTTCGGCCGCATCGGTCGGAACGTGCTGCGCGCGCTCTACGAAAACGGCTATCGCAATCGCGTTCAGGTGGTTGCCATCAACGATCTGGGGGCGCCCGCCCTCAACGCCCACCTGCTGCGCCACGACACCGTGCATGGTCATTTCCCGTTTTCCGTGGAGCACGACGAGGAGAGCCTCAGCGTGGACGGGGATCGTATCGCCATCCTGTCGGAGCGCGATCCGTCGGCCCTGCCCTGGAAATCCCTGGGCGTCGACCTGGTGATGGAGTGCACCGGGCTGTTTACCAAGTGTGAGGCGGCGGCGAAGCACCTGGCTGCAGGCGCCGGTCGTGTGCTGATCTCGGCGCCGAGCCCCGATGCCGACGCCACCATCGTCTACGGCGTCAACGAGGACGTACTCAAGCCCGAGCACAAGGTGGTTTCCAACGCCTCCTGCACCACCAACTGCCTGGCACCGATCGCCCAGGTGCTCAACGAGTCGGTGGGTATCGAGAACGGCCTGATGACCACGGTGCACGCCTACACCAACGATCAGAACCTCTCCGACGTCTACCACAGCGACCCCTACCGGGCCCGCAGCGCCACCCACTCCATGATCCCCACCAAGACCGGGGCCGCCGCTGCGGTGGGCCTGGTATTGCCGGAGCTGGCCGGCAAGTTCGACGGCCTGGCGGTGCGGGTGCCGGTGATCAACGTCTCCCTGGTCGACCTGGTGTTCACCGCCAGCCGCGATACCACCAGGGAGGAGATCAACGCCATCGTCGCCAAGGCGGCGGAGGCCTCACCGGTGCTGGCGGTCAACGCCCAGCCGCTGGTCTCAATCGACTTCAATCACGATGCCCACTCCTCGACCTTCGATGCCAACCACACCCGAGTGAACGGCCGCTTGGTCAAGGTGATGGCCTGGTACGACAACGAGTGGGGTTTCTCCAACCGCATGCTCGACACGGCCCTGGCCATGCAGGCGGCGAGCGATGCCAAGCGCGACGCCGCCTGATGTGGTGAGCTGGCGCCAGGTCGAATCCAATGAGCGCCGGGGCGAGCCATCGCCCCGGCGTCTTGTCGTGACCGCTGCCTGGATCTTATGACGCGGCGTTACGCAGCGAGCGTTGCCCCCGGCGCAGCTTGTTCATGTCCGGAATCGACGACTCTCCAGGGCCAGGCGTCAGTCGGGGATATGCCAGGTCTCAGGGCACTGGTCACTTCTGAACAGCCGCTGGGCGGTCGTGGTGTTGCGCCGTTCGGCAAGGACCTCGCGCCCTTCGCTGAGCCGCTCCAGCAGTGATTCGCTGGCGTGCCTTACGGTGAGCAGTGTCAGGGCCTCCTGGCGTTCGAGACTGTAGTCGGCGTCCAGCGACTTGATCAGCGGCTCCAGTCGCTCGGGTTTGTTGTCGAGGCAGAGCGTGAGCTGCATGGCGCCGCCGTCGATCAGGTTGGCGTGAACGCCGGCCTCCACCAGTCGACCGAGAATGTCATGCTGGCGCGGCTCGTCCATGAACGAGAAGTCCTTCGGCTTCACCTCGAGTAGCACCTGGTCGTCGCGCAGGATGCAGGAGGGGTGTTCGACATCGAATCGGGTTTCCGCGCCGATGGTGCTGGGGGGCGCGTCGGGTTTCTCGAAGGAGCGTACCGTCAGCGGAATCGCTTTTTGTTTCAGCGGCCCCAGAGTCTTGGGGTGTATGACCTTGGCGCCGTGCCAGGCGAGCTCGATGGTCTCGGCGTAGGAGAGCCGCTTCAGCTGCACGGCGTTGTCGAAGCGCCGGGGGTCGGCATTGAACAGGCCCGGCACGTCCTTCCAGATCACCACCTCCGCGGCATCCAGGCAGTGGGCGAAGATCGCCGCACTGAAGTCCGAGCCTTCCCTGCCGAGCGTGGTGGAGATGCCATCAGAGGTGCCGCCGATGAAGCCTTGGGTCAGTCGCAACCGGTTGCCATGTCCCGCGCCGCTGCGGATGGCCTCCCTGGTGGCCTGCCAATCGAGGTTGGCATCCTGGTGGTTGTCGTCGGTGATGACCAGCTCGCGAGCATCCAGCCAATCCGTCGCGACACCCTCACGGCTCAGCCATGCCGCGACGATCGTGGTGGAGAGCAGCTCACCGTAGCAGACGGTCTGGTCGTAGTGCACCGAATAGGAGCTCTCGCGATGGCGCCGGTGCTGCTCATCCAGCGCCTTGACCAGCTCCCCGACGCGCTCCTTGAGTTCCCGGGCCTCGTCACCCAGCAGGCTTCCGCGACGGCCTCATGGCCGGCCTTGAGCTCATCAAGCCGTCCACGGTAGCTATCGCTGCGGCTGTCGTCACGGGCGTCGGCCAGCAGCGCCTCGAGGGCATTGGTCGTCTTGCCCATGGCCGAGATCACCACCACCAGCGGCCGCTCCTGGTGGGCCTCGATGAGGGGCATCAGGCGGCGTATGGCGTCGGCGTCCTTGATTGAGGCACCGCCGAACTTGAACACGGTAGTCATTGCTGGCTCTCCCTGGCTGGTGATATAGCGCCCCTACCCTGCGTGAAAGCGTAGCAGGGGAAAAGAGGAGGGAGGGCTGGGACTAAAATGGCGGTGCAGAAACGAAACAGGCACCCGGAGGTGCCTGTGGTTCAGCGAGCGGGCTTCTAGCTAAGGCGCTGCTTATAATCCTCATAACCGAAGCGCTTCACCGTGCGTATGGCCCGGGTCCTTTCGGCCACTCGACAGATGGCGGGCAGGCGCATACCGTTGAAGGTGGTGGTCTTCACCATGGTGTAGTGGGCCATGTCGGTGAATACCAGCCGATCGCCTACCTGCAGCGGCTGATCGAAGGAGTATTCGCCCACCACGTCGCCGGCCAGGCAGGTGAGCCCACCCAGCCGATAGGTGAAGGCCTTCTCGCCCGGCTCGCCGGCGCCGATGACCTCGGGCCGGTAGGGCATCTCCAGCACGTCGGGCATGTGTGCCGTGGCCGACGTGTCGAGGATGGCGATATCCCCATCGTTATGGACGATATCGAGCACGGTGCTGACCAGGTAGCCGGTACCCAGGGCGATGGCCTCGCCGGGCTCCAGGTAGACCGCGACTCCCGGGTAACGCGCGCGGAATTCCCGGATCACCCGTATCAGGCGGTCCACGTCGTAATCGGCCCGGGTAATGTGGTGGCCGCCGCCGAAGTTGACCCACTTCATCCCGGCGAGGTAGGCGCCGAACCTGGCCTCGAAGGCTTCCAGGGTATGCTCCAGGGCGTCGCTGTTCTGCTCGCACAGGGTATGGAAGTGCAGCCCCTCCAGCCCTGCGAGATCGGCACCTTCGAGATCCACTGCCCGGGTGCCCAGGCGTGAGCCAGGGGCGCAGGGGTCATACAGCGCCACCTTGCCCTCGGAGTACTCGGGGTTCACCCGCAGGCCGCAGGAGATGCTGCGCGGCGCCGAGGCCACGGTATCGCGGAAGTGGAGCCACTGGGTGGGGGAGTTGAAGCTGATGTGGTCGGCATAGCGCAGCACCACCTCCATCTCCTCCTCGGTAAACGCCGGCGAATAGCAGTGCACCTCGCCGCCGAACGTCTCCGCCCCCAGTCGCGCCTCGTCCTGGCCGCTAGCGGTGGTGCCGACCAGGTATTCCCGGACCATGCCGAAGGTATCCCACATGGCGAAGCCCTTCAGCGCCAGCAGGATATGCGCACCGCTGTCTACCTGGACCTGCTTGAGCAGGGCCAGGTTCTTGCGTAGCAGGGCGTCATCCACCACATAGGCCGGCGACGGGCAGGCCTGCACGTCAAATGGGTAGACCGACTTTTCCATGTTCTGCGATGCCATGCGCGATCAGGCCAGCGGGTCGGCGTCGGGGTCGAGCTCGACCACCTGCCACGGCAGGCCCATCTCGCCGATGCGCTCCATGAAGGGGTCCGGGTCGAGCTGCTCGACGTTGAACACGCCGGCACCCTTCCAGATCCCTTCCAGCATCAGCATGGCGCCGGTGACCGCGGGCACGCCGGTGGTATAGGAGATCGCCTGTGACTGCACTTCCCGGTAGCAGGCCTCGTGGTCGCAGATGTTGTAGATATGCACCTTGCGCCGCTTGCCGTCCTTGATGCCGTCCAGGATCACGCCGATATTGGTCTTGCCCTTGGTGCGCGGACCGAGGGACGCCGGGTCGGGCAGCATCGCCTTGAGGAAGTGCAGCGGCGTGATCTGCTTGCCCTCGAACTCGATCGGCTCGATGCTGGTCATGCCCACGTTCTCGAGCACCTTGAGGTGGGTGATGTATTTCTCGGAGAAGGTCATCCAGAAGCGGATCCGCTTCAGCCCCTTGATGTTCTGCGAGAGGGATTCCAGCTCCTCGTGATAGAGCAGGTAGAGATCCTTCTCGCCGATACCGTCGAAATCGAACGTGCGCTTCTCGGCCAGGGGGGCGGTCTCCTTCCACTCGCCCTCTTCCCAGTAGCGGCCGTTGGCGGTGATCTCGCGGATATTGATCTCGGGATTGAAGTTGGTGGCGAACGGGTAGCCGTGGTCGCCGCCGTTGGCGTCCAGAATATCGATCTGGTGGATCTCGTCGAACAGGTTCTTCTGGCCGTAGGCGCAGTAGATGTTGGTCATGCCCGGGTCGAAGCCGCAGCCCAGGGTGGCCATGACGCCTGCCTTGGCATAGCGCTCCTGGAAGGCCCACTGCTCCTTGTACTCGAACTTGGCCTCGTCCGGATGCTCGTAGTTGGCGGTATCCAGGTAAGGCACCCCGGTACGCAGGCACGCCTCCATGATGGTCAGGTCCTGATAGGGCAGTGCCACATGGATCAGCAAGTCGGGCTTGAACGATTCGATGAGGGCAACCAGTGCCTCGACGTCGTCGGCGTCCACCTGGGCGGTCTGGATCTGGCGATCCAACTGGGCCGCGATGGCGCGACACTTGTCTTCGTTGCGACTGGCCAGGCAGATCTCGGAGAAGACCTCGGGATGCTGTGCGCACTTGTGGGTAACCACGCCACCGACGCCACCGGCGCCGATAATCAGGACTTTGCTCATTGGTTGTCGAATCCAGGTCGGAAAATGTCTTTCAAATATAGGGTCTTATCGGAACGGGGGCCAACCTGATGTGCCCGGACCCGATGCCACGGTCTCGCTCACGCGCTGGGCGCGATAATGGCGCGCCGGC
>NZ_AZQX01000158.1:0-15765 GCF_000568385.1 Halomonas sp. BC04 | reverse complement strand
GCTGCTGGGGCTCACCCTCGCCTCCGCCATCGGCCTGCTGGCGCTCTCGGGCTGGTTCATCACCGCCAGCGCCCTGACTGGCATGGCGCTGGCGGCGGGGCTCGCGGTGAGCCTCGACGTTCACGTGCCCGGCGGCGGGATACGCACCTTCGCCGTGACCCGGACCGTGGCGCGCTACGTCGAACGACTCTACAACCATGACACGGTATTGCGGCTGCTGGCGGACCTGCGTGGCACGCTCTTTGCCGTGATGGCGGGGCTCGATGAGCGAACCCTGGCCCGTCGACGCGCCAGCGACTGGCTCAACCGGCTGACCGCCGACATCGATACCCTGGACAGCCTCTACCTGCGTCTGCTGGCCCCCCCGCTCGTGGCGCTGCTGGCGATCCTGCTGCTGTCCGGTTTCCTGGCACTTTGGGTGCCCGTGGCGGGCCTGGCGGTGGCGGCGTTGCTGCTGTCCGCCTGGCTCTGGCTCACCGCCGGGCAGGCCTGGCTGGGAATGGCGCCAAGCCATAGCCAGGTCAACCACCTGCAGCGCCTGCGCAGCCAGGCCATCGAGCATCTGCAGGGCCAGGCGGAGCTGGAAGCTACGGCGCCCGCGACGCCCATCGCGGCCTGCTGCTGCAGCGCGAGACTCAGCTGCAGCAGGTCCAGCGTACGCTGGGGCGGCTGTCCGGCCTTGGTACGTCTCTGGTCAACCTGCTGGTCGGGCTCGCCATGCTGGCCGCACTCTGGCTGGCCGCGCTGGCCTGGGAGCAGGGTAATATCAGCGGGGCGTGATGGTCATGCTGCCCCTGGCGGTGCTGGCCACCGGTGAGGCGCTGGCGCTGCTGCCCGTGGCCTTCACCCACCTGGGGGCGACCCGCGCCGCCGCCGAACGGCTCAATTCACTGGCGGCATCCGGGGGCGAGGGCACGAACTCAGGTAGCTCGGTGCTGCCGGCCGGGCCGTTGTCGGTTGCCCTGTGCGGGGTGACGCTGCGCTATCCCGGCGCGCTACAGCCGGCCCTGGAGCATATCGACCTCGCGCTATCCGCCGGTGATCGGCTCGCGCTGACGGGCGCCTCCGGAGCGGGTAAGTCCAGCGTGGCGGCGCTGCTGACGCGCCAGTTGCCAGTGACCGCCGGCGAGATATGGCTGGGTGGCAGTGCACTCCATGACATCGAGGAGCGGTCGCTGCGTGAGCGAGTGGCCATCCTGGGCCAGCGGGTCGATCTCTTTCAGGACAGCCTCGCGCACAACCTGTCCCTTGCCGATCCCGATGCCGATGAGTCCGATCTCTGGCGAGCACTGGCCTGGGTGGAACTCGCGGTATGGGCCGAGTCGTTGCCCCAGGGCCTGGCCACCCGTGTAGGTGAGGGAGGGCGTCAGCTCTCGGGGGGGCAGGCACGTCGTCTCGCCCTGGCGCGTCTGTGGCTGCGTGACCCGGGGCTGGTGATCCTGGACGAACCCTTTGCCGGGCTGGATGCCGATATGGCGGCCAGGCTCGCGCTGCGCCTGGACGAGTGGCTCGCCGGTCGTACGGTGCTCTATCTGGTGCATCAGCTGGATGGCGGGGACTTCGAGCCGCCGGGTATCACCCGTCATGAACGCCTCCATGAGGGGCGGTTGACCGATTGCGCAACGCGCTCGCATCGATCAGGATGAAGAAAAACTGACGATGAGGTGACAAATGCGTGACTTCCTTCAGCGGCTGCCCAAGGCCGAGCTCCATCTCCATATCGAGGGCTCGCTGGAACCAGAGCTGATGTTTGCCCTGGCTGAACGAAACGGCATTTCCTTGCCCTACGATTCGGTAGAGGCGGTTCGCGCGGCCTATGAGTTCGACGACCTGTCCGGCTTCCTCGATCTCTATTACCAGGGCATGAGCGTGCTGAGAACCGCTGAGGACTTCCATGACCTGGCCATGGACTATTTTCATCGTGCCCATGGCGAAGGCGTGGTGCACGTGGAGATGCACTTCGACCCCCAGGCCCATCTGGTGCGCGGTATCGAGCTCGATGTGGTCATGGAGGGGCTGAGTCTTGCCCAGCGCCATGCAGAGCGGGAGCTGGGCATGTCCACGGCGCTGATCATGGCCTTCCTGCGCGACAGACCGGCCGAAGAGGCCATGCAGGTGCTGGAAAGTGCGGCACCCTACTGGGAAATGATCGATGCCGTGGGACTCGACAGCGCCGAGCGGGGGCATCCCCCCTCGAAGTTCGTCGAGGTGTTCCAGCGTGCCCGTATGCTAGGCATTCCCCGGGTCGCCCATGCCGGCGAAGAGGGCCCCCCCGAGTACATCCGTGAAGCGCTTGACCTGCTGGATGTCTGCCGCATCGATCATGGCGTGCGCTGCCTGGAAGACCCCGAACTCGTCACTCGGCTGCGTGACGAGGCCGTCGTGCTCACCGTCTGCCCGCTCTCCAACGTCAAGCTCAAGGTCGTCGAGCGCATGGCGGATCACCCCTTGCCGCGATTGCTGGAGGCGGGCCTCAGGCTGACCATCAACTCCGACGATCCGGCCTATTTCGGCGGTGGGGTCCTCGACAACTACCTGGCCTGCCACGACGCATTCGACTGGTCCCGGGAGACCTTCATACAACTGGCCGGTACTGCCATCGAGGCGGCTTTCATGAGCGATACCCGCCGTCTCGACCTGCACCGGAAGCTGGCCGAGAGCGCATGAAAAAGCTCCCGGGTTTCCCCGGGAGCCAGAAAATGGTCCTGTTGTGGCGTGGCGTTATGGCAGCGCCGGTACCTCGAAGTCAGGCATTTCGCCGGTCAAGGTGTGCAGGAAGGCGGTGATATCGGCAATGGTTTCGTCGTCGAAATCACGGCCGAGCATCTCGGTACCCATGATGGCGACGGCCTCCTCGAGTGTCTCGGTTGCGCCGTTGTTCATGTACGGATAGGTGACGCCGACGTTGCGCAGGGTCGGGGTGCGGAAACGATACATGTCATTTTCATCGGCGGTGACCTCATAGCGACCTACGTCGGTAGAGCCGGGCACCTGGATGCGATGGAAGTTGCTGTCGGTCAGTGCCGGGCCGCTGTGACAGGCCACGCAGCCGCTCTCGACAAAGGCGACCATGCCATCCTTTTCCTGCTGGTTGAGCGCCTCCATGTCACCGTGCAGATAGCGGTCGAACGGTGAGTTTGGCGTATTCAGCGTGCGCTGGAAGCTGGCCAGGGCCATGGCCAGGTTGTCGGCATTGATCGGGTTATCGTCATCCGGATAGCTTCGGCGAACTTCTTCTGATAGAGCTCGAACTCTTCCAGACGCTCCAGCGCCATGTCGAGGTCCATGGCCATCTCGATATCGGCTTCGATGGGGCCGAGTGCCTGGCCTTCCAGGTCGGGCTCGCGGCCGTCCCAGAACTGTGAACCCAGGAAGCCGGAGTTCAGCACCGTCGGCGTATTGCGCTCGCCGATCTGGCCATCGTGCCCGGTGGCGCGGGGAATGCGATCGCTCCAGCCGAGCGCCGGGTTGTGACAGGTGGCACAGCTGATGACACCGCTGGAGGAGATGCGCGGTTCGAAGAACAGCATGTTGCCCAGCTCCACTTTCTCGGGGGTCAGGGAGTTGTGGGCGGGAATTGGTGGGAAGTAGGGCAGCGGCTCGAAGCGGTCACGATAGTCGCCGAGGCCGTCGTCGGCCAGGACCGAACCGCCGAAGGCAAGGGCCCCGCCCAGTGCCACGGCAACGATGAGTTTCGCCGGTTGTACAGTTTTTTGATATTCCATGATGATCTCCCTGGTAGTCACGCGATACAGGTTAGTCCCCCATATCCTGGAATGAGCTTATTCCTTAGTCTTGATGCATATCAACCTAGTAAAATACTCGGAAAAGGGTGCTTGTTGAGGCAGGTCAAGTTTTGCTTTGCTATAGGTGATAATGGTGGACAGCTGCTGTACAAGTTGGCATCGCTAGGTATTCATCTTTTCGTGACTGTCGACAGGAGAGGTCATGATCCGCTACCGCTACCCGAGAATTCCCGAGTCCGAGGTGACGCCGAAGCCGTTGCTGGATTCACGTCGCCGCTTCCTGCGCCAGGGAGCCGCGCTGGGCGCGGTGGCCGCGGCGCCGGGACTGCTCTGGTCGGCCGACGCCAAGGCCTGGCAATCGAAGCTGGAGGGGCGGCTGGAGGAGGCGTTGGCGAGTTCCGATCTGGCCAATGGCGAGGCGCCGACTTCATTGCGTGATATCACCACCTACAACAACTTCTATGAATTCGGCACTGGCAAACGGGATCCGGAGGTCTATGGACATCGTCTGGTCACCGATCCCTGGTCGTTGGCCATCGAGGGGGAGGTGGACAAGGCGGGAACCTTTGCCCTCGAGGATGTGCTGGCGGGGCAGATGCTGGAAGAGCGCATCTACCGGCATCGCTGTGTGGAAGCGTGGTCCAAGGTCATTCCCTGGGCCGGTTTCCCCCTGGCCGACCTGCTCAAGCGTCATGGTCCGACGTCACGGGCAAAGTATGTCGTCTTCGAGACGATACACGACCCCGACAACCTTCGCGGGCAGCGCCGCTCGATCATCGAATGGCCCTACCGGGAGGCGCTGCGGATCGATGAGGCAATGCATCCGCTGACAATGCTCGCCGTGGGACTCTATGGCGAGGTGATGCCCAATCAGAATGGTGCGCCGATCCGGCTGGTGGTGCCCTGGAAGTACGGCTTCAAGAGCATCAAGTCCATCGTGCGCATCGCGCTGGTCGAGGAGCGACCGACGACGTCATGGCATGACCGGAATCCCGAGGAGTACGGCTTCTACGCCAACGTCAATCCCGGGGTGGACCACCCGCGCTGGTCCCAGGCCCGTGAGCGGCGTATCGGCGAGAGTGGTCGGCGCGAGACCCTGATGTTCAATGGCTACGCCGATGAGGTGGCTCATCTCTATGCGGACATGGACCTGCATCGCCACTATTGAGTGTGAGGAATTGTGAGCATGAGGAGTTGATGGAGCGCGGCATGCTGGCTCGGAAAGGAACGTCTCGGAAAGGTGCATCTCGGCAAGTGCCGTCTGGTCCAGGAGCCATCATGGCCTTCCGGTGGCTGGTCCTGGTCGGCTGCAGTGCCCCGGCGGTATGGCTGGCGTGGCAGTGGTTCTTCGGCGACCTGGGTGCGGTACCCGGCGAGGCGGTGGTGCACTTTACCGGCAAGACGGGGCTGACGCTGCTGTTGATCACCATCGCCTTCAGTCCCGCATTTCGCTTCACCGGCTGGATCGGCTTCATGGCGGCACGGCGCCAGATCGGCCTGTGGGCTTTCTTCTGGCTTGTCGCCCACATGCTTGCCTGGATGGGGTTGGACCAGTATTGGGACTGGCCATGGATTCGCCGGGAGATGATCGAGCTGCCCTACATCCGCTATGGCGCCGCCGGGCTGGCGCTATTGGTGCCCCTGGCGCTGACCTCCTTTCGCCGCGTGCAGAAGGCCATGGGCTACCGTGCCTGGCACTGGTTGCACCGCTTGATCTATCTATCGGCGGCGCTGGGCATTGTCCACTTCTGGGTGCTGACGCGGGCGGATTACCTGCTCCCAGGCCTGTTTGCCGGCGCCTGGGCGGCGCTTTCCCTGTTTCGTATCCTGGATGGCGTCATGCAATGCCGGCGTGAGCGCGGGCAGAATAGCTAACGTAAAGGGCAGCCTTGAAGGCTGCCCTTGTCGTTGACGGTTCTTCCGGAACATGGCCTCCCTGGCCACCAGCTTGTCCTTAGTGCGTGGTGACCAGCATTACCACGCTGAGGGCTGCGGAGACCCACATGGCCGGCTTGATGTCCGTGATGCGGCCGGTAAAGAGCTTGATGACCACGAAGCTGAGGAAGCCGAAGGCGATACCAAGAGTGATCGAGTAGGTCAGCGGCATCAGGATGATGGCCAGGAAGGCGGGAAGGCCTGGTCGAACTTCCCCCATTCGATCTTGCTGATCGGCGCCAGCATGAAGAGTCCCACCAGCACCAGTGCCGGCGCGGTGGCGATACCGGGCACCAACGACAGCAGTGGCGACAGGAACAGGAACGGCAGGAACAGCAGGGCGATGGTCACCGCCACCAGGCCGGTCCGGCCGCCCTGGGCAACGCCGGCACCGGATTCGATGAAGGTCTGGGCCGCACTGGTACCCAGCGGGGCGGCGATCATCGATGCGAAGGCATCGACGGTCATGGAGCGCTTCAGGTTGCGCGGGTTGCCATCTTGTCCTTGAGGTCGGCGGACTCGGAGAGAGCCATGAAGCAGGACAGGGCATCGAAGAAGTTGGTGAACAGCATCACGAAGATGAACGGCAGGTAGGCCACCTTCAGAGCGCCCCAGATGTCCACCTGCATCACGGCGCTGAAGTCGGGCCAGGCCGCCAGGCCACTCCACTCCACCACCACGTCGCCGCCCCACAGCCGGCCCATGGGTGATGCCAGCAGGGTGGTCAGGGCGATGCCCAGGATCAGCGCCCCGTTGAAGCGCAGGATGACCAGGATCGCCGTCGCCATCATGCCGATGAAGAAGGTGACCATGCTGGCATCCATGTTGCCCAGCGTGACCAGGGTGGCGTCGCTGCCGACGATGAAGCCCGCATTCTTGAAGCCGATGAAGGTGATGAACAGACCGATGCCGCAGGTGATCGCATAGCGCAGCGAAGGAGGAATGGCCTCGATGATCGCCTTGCGGACGTTGAACATGGCCAGTGTGGCGAACAGCACCCCGGACCAGAACACGCAGCCCAGAGCCACTTCCCAGGAGAGGCCGGCGCCCTGCACCAGGGTGTAGGTGAACAGGGCGTTCATGCCCATACCCGGCGCCACCAGGATCGGGTTGCGGGCATAGAGGCCCATGGCCAGGCTGCTCATGAAACTGATCAGCACCGTGGCCGAAAGGGCGGCGGAGAAGGGAATGCCGGCGTCGCTGAGAATCGCCGGATTGACCACGATGATGTACATGGCGGCCAGGAAGGTGGCGATGCCGGCGAGGAATTCGGTGCGCAGCGACGAGCCGCGTCGCGTCACGCCGAAATAGTGGTCCAGCCAGTTGGCAGGCCCGGCGATCCGTTCATCGGACCGTGCGCCGCTCTTGTCGGCAAGGGAGGAGGAGTTCGGTTCCATATCGGTGATCCCATTGTTGTTGGAAAGAAGGGGAGTTCGGCTCTCAATCCAGGGCGCTCGATTATACTGACCACTTGGTCAACCAAGGGTGGTGACAGCCTAGCCAACATTTGACCACTTGGACAGGTGTGTTTCGACCAAGGTCTTAGGCCAACATGGAAAAAGATTTCAGAATGGAGTGGAGCGAGGGGTGGCGGATGAAATCCTGGGCAAAGCGTCGGGTTCAGTTCACCGTCGCCGCGCCAAGGAGGCTCTCGAGTTGGTCGACCGGCACCTGGTCGGGAACACTCGTGTCCGTCGGCCCATGGCGCAGATAGAGCACGAAGCGACCCTGGTGCAGCGCCGTGAGCAGCTCCGGAGTAGGCTCGGCCGGGTTGTGCTCCTCAGCTGCCAGGACAAGGCAGGCGGAACCGAGCAGGATGGCGCCCTTGGTCTATTGTAAACGTTCTTGCCTGTGGTCAAGTCGGTATGAAAATACTGTGATTGTTCAGGCTCCCAGCGCGCTGATATCGACACTCAGAGTGCGGCAACCCGATCTCATACCTGGGCGTTGCCCTCAACGCTTTCCTTGGTTACGTTAGGTAAAGGCCGCAGAAGATGGCTCATGTGACCAAGATGCACTCAGGGATGCCGCACTAGGGATGACGAGAAACATCATCCATTCTGCCAGCAGGGCGGTAGCGTCCCTGAAATTCTCGGATCAATCCAACCGGCTACTCATCTTGGCCAAGCCATTGTCCCGCACACGCAATCTATCGTAGGTCTTCTTGATCCGGGGGCTGGCGGGCTTTACTCAATGGGTTGCCTTTAACTTTTCCATAAGCTTTGGGCTCAAGAGTGAGCCTCCATGCTTAGCATCTTTAGATCAGCAGATCCGCATACAGTATATTGGTTCGGACAAAACGTGCATGCACGCGAATTCTGCATAGGTGGCCGAGCTATGCTTAGGTGCAAGTAAAATAAAAGCGTTGGAAGAAGTTAAGCGCGTCAGATAAAGTTGTTGAACGCGCAGGAGTGTTCATCCAATATCAGGACGTGCAGTTCAATCACTGTTACAAATAAGATGGAAATTATGACATTACGAGATCAGCTTAGTCCTTTGAAAAAGCAAATCGAGCGAGAGAAAACGGTATCCCTTGAGCTTCCTAACAGGTTTGCATTCAAAGAACATGATATTGTTGATTTTAATCATGTTTTAAGTTTTTTTGACTGGGGGTTAGAGGATGTCCCAGTAAGAATTGATTTAAGGAAGTGTCTAGCGGCCAACTACCAAGCCGTTTCGCTGATAGTCCTTTATGCTTGGAAGCTAAAAGCCCAAGGATGTAAAGTTACTTTTATTGAGTCTGACGAAGACAATGGCGCTAGTGCTCTTTGGCGAATGATGGGGGCAAGGGGAACTTTTCCGGTACTCTTATCAGAGAAGCAGCAGTTTAAAGGGAACAGCTTAAAACCATTGCTTGCCGTAAGGAATAACGATGATTTCAAGTCGGTAATTGAAACAGCTGATACTTATACTGATGGCTTTAACGTAGAGTACTCAAGTACCTTGCGGTATGTTTTGAGTGAACTTTTATATAATGCACTAGAGCACGGAAGGAATTATGGTGGCGAGAAGATAAGGAATCGTCAAATCCCAGCGATAAGTCAGTTTACATGGTATAAGAAAAATAACGAAATTCACTTTATTATTGCAGATACGGGGGTTGGGATTAAGGAGCATATTGAGCAAGCATATCCCGGCCAAGATAGTGATGTAGAGGCAATCAAGCTATCTCTCAAGGCCCAAAGGTCAGGCACGTTTGGTGTGAACAACCCCTATACCGACAAAAACAACGCCGGAATGGGGCTTTATATTTCTTCAAATATTGTTCGTCGGCTTAATGCAGATATGTATGTTGTTTCTGGCGAAGGTGTCGTTCATGTTTCTCCACGAGACGTGACTGGCAAGATCTTAGATAATCGTTGGCCTGGGACATTTGTTTTGGTTACTTTGAAATTAGAGGCCAATACCACATTTGTTCTCTACAAGATGATGCAAGAGTTTCGTGAGGAAGCTGAACGAGAGCAGAAAAAAGCAAGCCAGATGGAAGTTGATGAACGGTATTATGTAAGCATTAGCAATTACTTTGGCAGCTTCGCAGAAAATAAGGAAGAAGCAATAAATTTCCGGGATAGACGTTTGTTTCCTGCCTTAAAGAAAGGCCAATCAATACTATTAGATTTCGATAACGTGACAAGCTCTCCACATAGCTTTTTGAGTGCCTTGCTTGCCTCTCCTATTAAAAGTTTAGGGATGTCTTCTTATAAAAAAATTAAAGTTGTAAATGCGTCTCCAGAGATAAGAGAGACGATTGATTTTATTCTAGATGACAATACAGGTTGATCATTTGTAACAATCGGCTGCACAGCGACCGATTTTCCGCTGCTTCGCGGCTCCAAACCGGCGCGTGAGCCGGGCGTTATATGTACGGGGAGTAGTGGTGAATAAAGAACTCTTGAATGTTGCGGTAGAAGAAGATATAGACACCGAAGCTACCGACCAACTGAAAGCCGCTGTTGCTTCTTTTGGTCAAGATGCAGAATTTCATGAGATTCCAAGGAGGGGGCCGCAGGCATCCTTGCTTTTACTAGGCTTCACCTCTATAGCGCTAGTATTTGGAGGAGCGTTCGTCAAGAAGCTCGGGGACAAGGCCGCGGAAGACTGCTATCCGTATATTAAAAACGCACTGCTGGGCGTGTATAAAAAATACTTTGGCAAAGGTGCAAAGTATCGATCACTAATAGTTACATCATCTGAGAAAAAATCGCCTGACACGAAATATTCATTGATACTAGCTCTCTATTGTGTTGGTGTGAACAATGAGCGGGTTAAGTTTCTATATGTAACGGATTGGAGCCATGAGGAATTTGAAGAAGCAACATATGAGTACATCAAATCCATGGCTGAATTTTTAAATGGGAATGGCGGAGCTGTGTCTAGATTAATCTCCGAGAACCCAAGTTGCGTACAGCCATATTTAATAGCTTGGGATTCAAGTGAAAGGAGGCTTGTCCGTATCAATGCTCTGCCAGAGGGTGTCAACATATAACCAGCCAAGGCAGTGGGGCATATTTTTGCTTCGCTTCGCTCAAAACACAAAAATATGCCGCTGCTTGGGGACGTTGGGCGCTATCATCCCTTAAGCGGAGGAGTCAATGTCAGTCGCAATGATTGCAAGCATTATCTTCTTTGTTGCTCTATGGCTTGTTTCAGGAGAATGGGATGGCGCGCTGGCCCTATCCATTGGACCAATAGCTTTGTATACGTTTTTCCTTGTTCAGGGTAAGGTGAATTCAGAGATTGGTGGATCGCTAGAGCAGCCAGCTTGCAAATGGTTGCAGGTTCTTTTTGCAGCAGCGATTTGTGGGATGTTCTATACCTTTGGTGTAATTCTCTGTTTGGCCATCGTGTACTTCGTAGTTCTGCAACGGGATGAAATGTCCCTAGTGCTTATTCCCATAGCTGCAGCACACTTTGTCCCCCACCTCATCCTAGTCTGCAGACAAAAATTCGTCGCACGCAACAGGGGGCGCTGAAATTTTGGTGCATAATTGGGCCGCCCAACAAGTCACTGAACCGGACGCCAGCTTCGCTGACGCCGGTTAGTTAAGGCGTTGTTATGCATCAGGAGTAAGCCGTGAGATCGTACGGAACACTGATATTTTTCTGCGGGAAAATGGGAGCTGGCAAAAGCACTTTATCTGCCAAAATTGCTCGTGAGCGAGGGGCTGTACTTATTTCTGAGGATGAATGGCTTGCTGCCTTTTTCCCTGGCGAGATCAAAGATTTCAACGACTACATCAGCTATTCGTATCGTCTTAAGCCAGTGCTCAGATCACACGTTGAACAAATACTCATGGCTGGTACCACTGTGGTTTTGGACTTTCCCGGCAATACAAAAAAGCAAAGGACTTGGTTCAAGGATATATACTCGCAACGCGGGATACCTCACGAACTGTACCATTTGGCGGTAGATGACGAGATTTGTCTAAAGCAGCTAAAGCAGCGGCAAAAGGAGCAACCTGAACGAGCACAGTTCGACACTGAGGAAGTCTTCAGGGTGGTAACTGGATACTTTGAGCCGCCCGAGGTATCAGAGGGGTTCAATGTCAAGGTTGTAGAAAGGGAACTGGCATAACAATGCGCTGCTACGGACAATTTTTCCGGCGCATTCTTCGCCTCCAAAATTGCTGCAGAGCGCGGCGTTATACGATGCAAGAAGGGGGTGTACGTGTTTGACTTTATAAAGAATATCCTTTCAAACAACAAGAAGGAGACTCGCGCCGTAGTGAGCGCAAGCGTTACCTTAAATAGCGAGGTAAATCCGGCAAGGGAAATGCTCAAGGAGGCAACTGCTTTAAAGAAAGAGAAAAAATACGATGAGGCATGTGAAAAGCTCAGAGAGGCGTTTTCTCTTGAGAGTGCAAACAACCTCATGGTTAAAGAGCGATTGCGCCTCCCTATGTACTTGCAGCTTGCAAATAGAAATGACGAGGGATGGAAAATTATCAATGAAATGAACGTTTAATTCACGGACGTATTTTCACAAGCAGAGATTGCGGATCAAATGAGAGTGTTTCTGCAAAAAGAAGAAAAATACTCCCAAGCAGCACTTTTTGCTATATGGAGCATCTGTAAAGATATAGAGCGCGATAGGCATAACATACAGGGCAGTATCAGTCTTGCTGATCAGTTGGCTGCAAACAATGCTGAATTTGGGTTCCTAAGTGAGGGGAGAAGCGAAGAAGTATATGGAACAACGCCAAAAGGGAATCCAATAACCGACCAGGCTTACAAAATGTTTCATGATCGAGTGAGAGAAATTTCGTCTTTGGACGGTGTGCGAGGTCGAATATTGCCGCTACTAAAGAAGGCAAAGAAAGAGGGTGTGGCCGATGATGTTGCCGAGTCCATATCAAAGTATCTGAATTCTGCTGAGCGTTACGAACTTAGGGAAGTAAGGGATATCGTTAATGAGTTTCTGGTTAATGGGTAGGGTTTCGTATAACACGTCGCTCCAGCCGACGTCGGCGCTGTCGCGCCTCCTCGGCTGAGCTTGGCGTTAGGAGGCAGAAATGTCAGACAGCATCGATGATCTCTTAGGCGGAAGAATGAGGAAGCTTAAGGGCGATGATCAGCTTTTTATTGAGGCTGAAGACTGGTGGATGAATGCTTGTCTTGATTGGTATCACGATCCAACAGAGCTTTACATCGTCGGATACAAAGAGGCAGGAGATTCTCTTGTGAACTCTGTGGCTGATCGCAGCGGCTCTGCTGATTCGCTGATTTTTCCGATTGTATTTCTGTATCGGCATTATATTGAGCTTAGGCTAAAGTCCTTGTTGCACGATGGCAATCGCCTGCTTGATATAGAGCATAAGCAAAAGTCCGAACATCAACTATCTAAGTTGTGGTCAAAGGTGCGCGATATTCTAGTCGAGCTATGGCCAGACGGTAGTAAAGATGACTTAGTGGCATTTGACAGCTTAATTAATCAGTTTGAGAAAGTCGATCCACGTTCGACGACTTTTAGATATCCAAAGGATTTTGATGGAAATAACTCTCTTCAAATGGACTCTCCGAGAGTCAACCTGAGGAATCTGAAGGAGGTGGTGGGAGCGATGGCAATCATCTTGGAAGGTTCGGCAGCAGGCGTTTCAGAATATCAGGGCTATAAAAATGACATGCAGAGCGACTGCTGGTAAGGCTCCTAACAATCAACTGCAGCGGATCAATTTTCGCTGCGCAAAAATTGCCCGCTGAGTTGGGCGTTAGATTGGGAGAGTTGAATGGAAACATTGGAAGTTCGTGGTCCGTTCAGTTTCCGCGGAGACAACTCAATTGTCGATCGTCCAGATGCTTCGGTAAATGGTTTTTATATTTGGTGTGTCCACGTCGATCAATCGCTCTACCGGGCATACTACGTGGGTGAAGCTGTAAACATAGCGTCCCGACATAGGACTCACCGAAGAGATTGTTTGAGGGGGAACTACCAAGCTCATTGTTTGGATGGACTCCGTCGAAACGAAAGTATTCTGATGCACCGGCCCGGGGATGGAATGATTTCCCGTTTTGCGCACATTGACCGCGAAAAATTCAACAACGAGTTTGTCGATAATATGTGCCTCTTTTTCGCCGAGGTTCCGCTAACTGGCGATAAAAAAGCTGATAAGACGCTGAGGTGTCGCTACGAGGCGGGGATCGTTCGTCACATTGAAAATGCAGGGCTGAACGTCCTCAATGTGGGGCGAATTAGTAATTGGGCTGGTGAGGAAAGCCAGGCTCGGTTAGAAACACGTGGTTTTGAGATCGAGGCGTTATCTGGGGCGGTTGTCTCAATCTAACCAATAGTTTCAGTTCGTTCCGGGCCTTCGGCCCTCCACCGGACAGCCTTGTCGCCGTTTCGCTCTGCCAAGGCTTCCGCTGAACAATGGCGTTGGGCAGCGGTACTATGAATGATATGAAGATCAATGAAATCCAGAGCGGTGCCGTCCGGCATGTTGCCAGGCAGTTCAAATGGATGGTAGATACCTTATATTCGGGGGCGTGGAGCACTGAAGGGCCAGCCCCTTTAGTTGTCAACGGTGCCCTCGCCATTGAGCTGTACTTGAAAAGTTTCAATGCTCAACTTGTATTCAAGGTTGGGTACGAGGTTGAGCCTGGCTTTGTCAGCTACGAGGACATGGTCACGGAGGTGTTGTCTAAGGCCCATCAACCGTCCAAGCTGTACAAAGATTTGCCAAGGAAAGTCCAAGCCTGGTTGCAGCAAGAGTTTGCCGAAGAGCGTCCGGGTCAGGATTTAGGGGACTGGCTCAGGCAATTTGATGGGGCTTTCGTCAAATGGCGATACCATTACGAGGGTAACGCTTCCCGCGTGCCGGTTACAGATCTGCTTCATCTTTTGGTATTTTTTGAAAGCAGAAGCCAAGAGGTTGAAGCCAATAATGGGGTTCTTCCAAAGAAATGAACACTAGACGAGAGTTTCGCCTAGGGTGCAGCAAGAGCCCAACCACAGCTTAAACCCGACCATGGACTTCCCCCACTCTAGTGGACACGCATCGATAACTCCCTAGCAGGAGAGAGTCGATGCCCGCGAGAAATGCGGGGGATAGTGCAACTGACCTTCCCCCTGGTTTAGATCCGCTCGGTTTGCTCGTTCCTCGCACTAGAGTGAACAATGCTAGTATAATGAAATTATCGATGAACATTCGAAATGCAAAGGACAGCGATCTGCGAGAAATTTCGCGCTTGCTTTATCAAATAAACTCGGAGCATCACGAACATGCTCCGAGTGTGTTTGCTATCCCGGAAGACCAGGAGTCAGACTATTGGCGAAATAAAGTCAACGATATCGAGAAGCTGTTTATTGCCGCGCAATTGGATGCGAAGCTTGTCGGTTTGATCACGGCTACCATTACGAATAATTATGAAGTGCCCTTTCTATCTCACCATATGGTTTGTCGAGTTGGCACAATCGTCGTTGATGTACGGCATCGGCATGCCGGGATTGGACGCCTTTTAATGGCCAAAGCGGAGGAGTGGGCCGCGAAGCAAGGCGCCAATGAAATTCGCCTGGAGGTCATGGAATTCAACCAGCGGGCGATGTCGTTTTACGCTAACGATGGCTATGAGACGCAATCGAGGATCATGTCAAAATGGATTGTCTAACAAGGCAGGGCGCGGCGACGGTTATTGCGTTGTGGCTTCGTTCCCTCTACAGAGCCGCGCGTGCCGGTGGAGCCAGGCCCTGGGGCTCGGCTGTATGCGTGTATCCGTCAAGTGATGTCCTCTCGCGATGCACGGAGCCCGCGTGTTGATTTTCCGACAGACACAGCAGCATGACATCGAAGCGCTCTTCTCCGTGCGGGAGCGGACCCGAGAGAATGCCATCCCTCGCGAGCGCCTCGCCGCGATTGGCATCACCGTGGCATCCGTCGCTGCTGCTCTGGAATCGGGTCAGCTCGTCAGCTACGTTTGCGAGCACCACACCTCAATAGTCGGCTTCTGCAGTGGCGATCCAGATTGCGGCGAGGTCCTCGTCCTGGCCGTACTGCCGGATTATGAGGGCTTGGGTGTCGGCAAGGCGCTCTTGAGCAGAGTCGTGGAAGAGCTACGCGAGTCTGGGCACCAGACGCTTTGGCTGGCTGCCTCGTCCGAGGCGAGCTGCCGGGCTTACGGTTTCTATCGTGTGCAGGGGTGGCAGCCTACCGTCACTTTCGATGAGAACGGGGATCAGATCCTGCTCCTGCCACTTGTGGAATGATCTGCTTGACGGGTGCCAAGATCGGCGGATAGGGCGCGTGTTTTGCGTTCGGTTCTCTGCTACTCATCCTTCTCATTAGCTCCAAAGGTTTTCAGGTATTCACGGACGCCTGCACTACCGTGAAGATGAAGCATTCAACTCAGCATCAGGAGGCTTCATGACGTTACACAGGTTTCCGCCCGCTCTTACCATCGCAACCGCTGTCATCACTCGCTCTCGCCGGACGCTGCCTGGCTCGCCGTGGTCACCACGGGGGCGGCACACAGTGCCGCCTGGATTCTCCAGGTGGACTCGGGGGAGCCAAGCCCGGCTGCGTTCCAGTACGGCGGCAACATCACCATCGGGCCTTGGAGCGATGATCATCGACGGGTGGTCATCGTGCAG
>NZ_AZQX01000157.1:0-21583 GCF_000568385.1 Halomonas sp. BC04 | reverse complement strand
ATTCCGAAACCGTCGCCGCCACGGACATCAGGTCGAATTCGAGCATGCGCCCCGCCAGCGCAGCGATTTCTGACGCAGATCCATGGGCGCATCCGGATGGTTGGTAAGTACTCGCATCACGTCACGAGCCTCCAGCACGGGTCCGATGCCCTGCCCCACCGGCTGGCTGCCGTCGGTGATCACCACATCCAGCGTCAGCCCCATGCGACCGGCAACGAACTCGAATAGCTTGCGTAGACGCCTCGCCTCGGGCATGGAGCGCACCTTGGCAAGGGGGCCAACGGGAATATCAAGCAGCAGGTGCGTCGAACCGGCAGCCACTTTCTTGGACAGAATCGAAGCGACCATCTGACCTGGCGAATCGATGGAGAGGGGGCGTTCAACCGCAATCAGGACATCATCAGCCGGTGAAAGCTCACTGGTTCCGCCCCAGGCCAGACAGCCCCGGTGAGTACGCACCAACTCACCCAGCTCATCGAAGGGAAGCTCGACCTTGGCCAGCACCTCCATGGTGTCGGCAGTGCCCGAGGGCGACGTGATGGCACGCGATGATGTCTTGGGACAGAGCAACCCGTGGGCAGCGACGATGGGCACCACCAGCATGGAGGTGCGATTGCCGGGAATGCCCCCGATGCAGTGCTTGTCCACAACCGGGTACTCGTGCCAGTCGAGCCGTCGCCCGACCCGGCTCATGGCATCACTGAGATAGAACACCTCCTCGCGGTCAAGCTCGCCCAGGTCACAGGCGACGACGAAGGCGGTCAACTCGATCTTCGAGTAGCGCAGATGCGCGATATCCTGAATGATCTCCTGGAAGTCCTGGCGTGTCAGACGCTCGCCGGCGATCTTGCGATGCAGGGCTGGAATCGAGATCGCCGGTTCAGCCTGGGAGACACTGACCGAGTGACCTTCCTCGACGCCAAGGGAAGCGAAAGCGTCCTCGGAGAGGCCGAGCTGGACATGGCCGACAATGGCGGTGTCGTCCACCACGTTGAGACTCGCCAGGATGCACCGACCGTTGGCCCGCACCTCCACCTTGGAGAGCGCCTGGAAGCCCTCGGCCCGATACAGGTCGCACTCACGGTGCAGGTAGGCGACGTTTTCGCGATACGTATCGATGGCAACACGCCGTAGCGTGAGCGGTAATCCGTTCTCCTGCGGAGTACCTTCCGTTGCGACAGGCGCAGGACGAGAGGGCTTGTTCATGGTCCGATTGCTCGCTATGCACTATGCCTCGCTCAAGTCTGCATCAATTCTTCCGGCAAAGGCAGCGCAATGACGCGCCTCTTGATATCAGACAAGTCGGCTCGATCAACGGTGCGGCCATTGATCGACATTATCACTATCCTGATACTCATAACCCACGGGTGTTATCCCAACCGAAGGAGGCAAGATGAGATTCGCGATCATGGGTAGCGGCGGTGTGGGCGGCTACTTCGGGGCTCGCCTGGCCGAAGCGGGCGAGGACGTGACCTTCATCGCCCGTGGCGAGCATCTCGCCGCAATCCGCCAGGACGGATTGGCCGTCACCAGCATCAAGGGAGATGTGTCGATCCAACCTGCCCAGGCCTCCGACGACCCGGCAAGCGTCGGCGTAGTGGATTGTGTGATCGTGGCGGTAAAGGCGTGGCAGGTACGCGAGGCGGCGGAAGCGATGCGCCCGATGGTCGGGCCGGATACCGTCGTGCTGCCCCTGGAAAACGGGGTCGAAGCTGCCGACACGCTGGCCGAAGTCCTCGGCAAAGGCCCGGTGATCGACGGGTTGTGCGGTATCCTGGCGTGGATCGAGGCCCCGGGACATGTGCGCCATGCCGGGGTCGACCCATTCGTTCGCTTCGGCGAGCGCGACAATCACAGCAGCGAGCGGATTTCCCGCCTCAAGGCAGCTTTCGACCAGGCCCGGGGTGTCAGTGCCGAGATACCGGATGACATCAAGGTTGCCCAGTGGAGCAAATTCCTGTTCATCTGCGCCATGAGTGGCATAGGTAGCATCACCCGCTCACCCATCGGAGTGACGCGACAGCTACCGGAGACACGCCTCATCATCGAACGCATGCTCGAGGAGATCGATGCCGTCGCTCGTGCCCATGGCGTGGCCTTTCCCGACGACGCCGCCGCTCGTGCCATGCAGTTCATCGATGCCATGCCGGCCGAGAGCACCTCCTCCATGCAGCGCAACATCATGGCCGGCCAGCCCTCGGAGCTGGAATCGCAGAACGGTGCCGTGGTGCGGCTCGGCCGTGCCGTAGGCATTGAGACTCCGACCAATGAATTGATCCACGCCGCCCTGCTACCCCAGGAACTGGCGGCTCGCGCCGCGAACGACTCCCCCGGTGCCCACAATGAATGACGTCCCCCACAACGCACCTGGGCAGCAATGGCAAGCCAGTCGCTATGCCCACCACGCCGATTTCGTCCCCGCACTGGGTGCTGAGGTGGCCGAGCTGCTGGCCCCGAAGGCCGGCGAGCGCATCCTCGACCTGGGATGCGGCGATGGCAGCCTGACCGAAGTCCTGGCCAGGTCGGGCGCCACGGTCATCGGCGTGGATGCCTCTCCCGATATGATCGAGGCCGCCCGGGCACGCGGCCTTGACGCACGGGTGGTGGACGCCCACCACCTGCCTTCGATCATGAGTTCGATGCCGTATTCAGTAATGCCGCGCTGCACTGGATGCTCAACCATGAAGCCGTGATCGCCAGCATACATCGTGCGCTCAAGCCCGGCGGACGCTTCGTCGCCGAGTTCGGCGGTCACGGCAATGTCGCCGCCATCTGTACCGCCATCCTGGCAGCGCTGCAGGCTCGTGGAATCAGTGGCACGGCACGCTTTCCCTGGTTCTTTCCGACGGTGGAAGAGTACGGCACCAGCCTGAGGACCGCCGGCTTCACCATCGACACCATCGAACTGATACCACGCCCCACCCCATTGCCCACCGGGATGTCCGGATGGCTTGCCACCTTCGCCAATGCCTTCCTCCACGGGCTCGAGGAAGAGGTGCGCGAAGCGATCCTCGACGATGCCCTGCGCCTGCTATCCCATACCCTGTGCGACAGCCACGGAAACTGGACCGCCGACTACGTTCGCCTGAGGCTCAAGGCACACCGCTGACAGCTTCCCAACGGTTGTCGGTGACAGCGTTTTGGCTCAATTGGGTCGGGCTGTCCTATATTGAGGAGCATGAAACTATTTGCACTCAATGCCAGCCGCCCCTTCGGGGAAGCCGTGGCCCGAGAACTGGATGTCGTCCTTGCCGACCATGAAGAGCGAGACTTCGAGGATGGCGAGCACAAGGCGCGGCCGCTGGTCAGCGTGCGCGGCGACGATGTCTACGTGCTGCAGAGCCTGAACGGCGATCCGGCACAGAGCGTCAACGAGCGGCTCTGCAGGTTGCTGTTCTTCCTCGGAGCCGTCCGCGAAGCCGGAGCCCGGAGGGTCACCGCGGTGGTCCCTTATCTCGCCTATGCCCGCAAGGACCGCCGCACCAAGACGCGCGACCCGGTCACCTCCCGCTATCTGGCCATGCTGCTGGAAACCATGGGTATCGATGGGATCATGTCCCTCGACGTACACAACCCGGCGGCCTTCCAGAACGCCTTTCGCTGCCTCTCCCATACCCTCGATACCCGCCGACTATTCGCCACTCATATGATGGAGCGCTGTGGCGAGGGACCGGTGGTGGTGGCCTCCCCCGATCCGGGCGGTGTAAAACGGGCCCAGGGCTTTCAAGAGATGCTGGCGGCCATGCTGGGCAGGGATGTGGGCCTGGCTTTCATGGAAAAACGCCGCAGTGAAGGCGAAGTCAGCGGCACTCTGCTGGCCGGCGAGGTTAATAACGCCACGGTGCTGGTGGTGGACGACCTGGTCAGCTCGGGCGGCACACTGCTGCGTGCCGCAAGAGCCTGTCAGGAACGTGGCGCACAGACGGTTTTCGGCCTGGCAGCACACGGTCTCTTCGTTGGGGATGCTGGCCACATCATCAGCGACCCGGCATTTGCCAAGATAATCGTCACGGATACGGTCCCGCCGACCCGGCTGGGCGATCAGGTCGTCCACCATCATCTGGAGGTGGTCAGCGCCGCACCGCTCTTTGCCGAGGCGATACGACGCGTCCATGAAAACCGCTCGCTCAGCGAGTTGCTGGAAGGGCCTGGATATTGAAGGTCCCGGAATAGTGAATCACATGGCGAATTGCGCCGGGAGCACATCACCTTAGGCCTGGCCAGCGCTCGGTCCGGCCAGGGTAGATGTCCTGCTCAAGGGACGTTAAGGACATGGCAGGCCCGCTCGGCAAGAGCCAGATACTCCCTGGCCCTCGCCTGCCATTTTTCCGGCTTGCGCGGCTCAGGCTCGAGCAGGTGCAGCAGCGTCAAGCGCGCCCGAAGACAGGCTCGATAAGCGGTATAGAACGCCAGCAGCCTGGGGTCGGGAGAGTCGTGCAGCGCCCGAGTACAGCGCTCGAGAAGCTGGGGCCCAATCCAGCCCGCACCCAGCCGCTCGCACTCCATGCCCAGGAAACTCAGCTCGTCGAAGGGGTCGACCTGGCGCAGAGCATGGCTGAACTCGAGGCAGTCGATAATCACTGGAGGCCGCGAGAGACAGACATGATCGGGACGCAGGTCGCCGTGCCCTTCGACGATGCGCCCCTGCCGGGCGCGGTCGCCAAGCAGATCCGGCACCTCCTCGATCAGGTGATCAAGCCGGGAAAGAACAGCCTTCACCCTCTCTCGCGGCAACGAAAGTCGCTCGTCCTCAAGCACCTCCCGGTTGCTGGCGTGCTCTCGAGCAAAGTGGTCGAGGTAGGCGTCGGGCGAAATGGGCTCGGGCTCGAGTCCGCGATAGAAGTCAATGAGGCGCTCGGCGACGCGATCGATGTCTGCGGGGAGGACGCTTTCCTTCTTCAAAGCCACATCCAGCAACAGAGGCTCCGGCAGGCGACGCATCACCACCAACCAGTCAACGACGCGCTCGCTGCCGCACAGAACGAGATTGCCGGCCAGGTCCAGCCCCAGCGGCACGACGTCGAGATAGACATCCGGCGCCAAGCGACGATTGAGGCGCACCTCCTCGCGGCAGAGGAACTCGCGCATCGTCAGTGAGCGCCCGTCGCCATGGCCATAAGCCAGTGGCTTCTTTAGCTTGTAGCCCGATCGTCTACCAGAAAGACCCACGCCATGTGCGTCTCACGGACCTCCACCTCGCCGGTGGTCCCGGGATAGGGGGCCTGAGTGGAGAGAAACGCCACCTTGTCCCGTTCCGAAGGCTGGCTCTCGTGACATGAAGAGAGTGGATCGGAGCCATGCTCGGCCATTGGCAACCTCCTCGCCCATCGGGAGCGCTATCGATTCATGAGTGAGACCGGCCCGGGGATACAGCACCCTAAGGCTGACCTGCCATTCGCTCAGTACGCGAGAATCGACCGAACGTGCTCGTCGCTTCATGCCGCGGCACCTCTCGACAGGTAGATGAAGGCTCCTCCAGGCAGGGTAGCAGCATGAACCTCAGGCCATGGTATGGATCGAAATAACTCTCAGCCAGATGCCGCCATCTGACAGACTGATCATTTCCATCAATTCTACTCATTGCACATCCTCATTCATGATCAAACCAAATAGATACACAGCTCTGCTAAGCTGATTATTCCCGAGTGGGGCGGATTGTCGCACCCAACCCTGCCTTATCTGCGCTGGCACCGCTCTCTCCCATTGGCGATGCCGTGGGTAGTCTGCCCTCATTCGGCGAGCAAAGAACCACAGCCTGGCCTTCTCGCCCGGCCGGGTTCGAGAGGAGACTGCATTTGGAGCTGATTCAGTACGCACTGGACAACCTGGACCTGCTGCTCACCCGTACCCTGGAGCACATCTCCCTGGTAGGCATAGCAGTGGGCATCGCCACCCTGACCGGCGTACCCATCGGTATCGCCATCACCAAGAATGAGCGCCTGGCCCGGCATGTGCTCTACGTGGCATCGATCATCGTTACCATTCCATCGATTGCCCTGTTCGGCATCATGATCCCGATCCTGTCGCTGATCGGTCACGGTATCGGCTATGTGCCAGCGGTCATTGCGGTGCTGCTCTACTCCCAACTGCCGATCATTCGTAACACCTATACCGCCATCAACAACGTCAATCCGGCACTGCGTGAAGCCGCCCGGGGCATCGGCATGAGCCCCAACCAGCGACTGCGCATGGTGGAGATCCCGCTGGCCGTGCCGGTGATCATGGCCGGGGTAAGGACTGCCGTGGTGCTCAATATCGGTGTCATGGCCATTGCCGCCTACATCGGCGCCGGCGGGCTTGGCACTTTCATCAGCCGCGGCATCTCACAGTCCGATCCGCGCCAGCTGATCGTCGGCGCCGTGGCCGTGAGCCTGCTGGCGGTCATCGTCGACTTTGCCCTGCTGGCGGTACAGAAGCGCCTCACTCCCAAGGGCATGGAACGCGACGCGACCATGGCCTGACACCGCCTTGCCAACAATCACGCCAACATTGCGATGCCATGACAACAACGCTCCTGACGCGAGTGTGCGACAAGGAATCAACATGATCGAACTCGACAGCCTGACCAAGGTCTTCGACACCCCCAAGGGGGCCATGGTGGCGGCCGACCACATCAGCATGGGCGTTCCGGCCGGCGAGATCTGCATCCTTCTCGGTCCTTCCGGCTGTGGCAAGACCACCACGCTGAAGATGGTGAACCGCATCGTCCGCCCTACCTCGGGCAGGGTATTCATCGACGGCGTGGACACCACCGGCATGAACACTCAGGACCTGCGCCGAAATATCGGTTATGTCATCCAGCAGATCGGGCTGTTTCCCAACATGACCATTGAGGAGAACATCACCATCGTGCCGAGGCTGCTGGTTGGGACAAGACCAGGTTCAGGGAGCGCGCCCGGGAACTGATGGCGATGATTGCAATGGAGCCCGACGCCTTTCTCAAGCGTTACCCCAGCGAACTCTCCGGCGGCCAGCAGCAGCGCATCGGCGTGGCCCGGGCGCTTGCCGCCGACCCGCCGGTGATGCTGATGGACGAGCCGTTCGGTGCCATCGACCCGATCAACCGGGCGGTGATCCAGAACGAGTTCCTCAAGATGCAGCAGGAGCTCAGGAAGACCATCATGTTTGTCAGCCACGACATCGACGAGGCGATCAAGATGGGGGATCGCATCGCAGTGTTCCGCGAGGGGCGACTTGTGCAGCACTCCTCTCCCGACGACCTGCTGGCGGCACCGAAGAATAGCTTTGTCGAATCCTTCCTCGGCGAGGACCGGGCATTGAAGCGTCTTAACCTGGTTCGTGCCCACGAGATCATCACCGACGAGATCGGCACGGTCACACCCGGTGACACCCTGGCCACCGCCCTGACGAAAATCGACGACTTCGGGTATCAGAACGGGATCCTGATGGTCAACGAACAGCACCAGCCGGTGGGCATCGTCTTGCGCTCGGTGGCCCAGACCACCAAAGGGTATTGCGGCGACCACTTCGAGAGCATTGCGGCGGTCATCGGCCAGGATGACGACTTGCGCAAGGCCGCCTCGCTGATGTTTGCCCACGACACCACCTGGCTTCCCTGTGTCGACGACAAGGGCCGGCTGAGCGGTCAGATCACTCAGCGCGCCATGACGCGCCATCTTGGGGCACGGTTCCGGCCTCGCCAGGGCGAGATCCGGAACCCCGACGCCGCCATCGAGGAGTGAGCCGATGCCCATTCAGACCATGAAAGGAGCCCTGCGTGCGCTGATCCTGCTGGCGGTCTTCCTCACCGGTGTCTGGAGTCATTCAACCGGGCTGATCGACGACTTCCTGTTCTATCTACGACGTGCAGTATTTGATGGGCGAGCACTTGTGGCTTACCGCGATGTCCGGCGGCCTGGCCATTCTGGTGGCAATTCCCTTGGGAATCATGCTGTCGCGGCCAAGCATGGCACGCTGGGCAGAGTCGCTGATGCAGGTGCTCAACGTCGGCACCACCATTCCCACCCTCGCGGTGCTCGCGCTCTCCATGAGCTTCCTTGGCATCGGCACGGTGCCGGCCGTGTTCGGCCTGTTCGTCGCCACCCTGTTGCCGATTGCACGAAATACCTATACCGGGCTCAAGGGCGTCTCACCTGCGCTGATGGAGGCGGCTGCCGGGATCGGTATGTCGCCTACTCAACGGCTCCTGAAGGTGGAGCTGCCCAATGCGCTCTACGTAATCTTCGCCGGTATCCGCACCGCACTGGCCATCAATGTGGGCACGGTTCCCCTGGCTTTCCTGATCGGAGCCGGCGGCCTGGGTGAACTGATCTTCACCGGTATCGACCTCTACGACCCGGTGATGATGCTGGCCGGTGCCATTCCCACCGCGATGCTCGCCATCATGGTCGACGCCATGATCGCCTTCATTGCCTTCGTCGTGGTACCACGCGGGGTGAACCCTGCCCGAGCCTGACGCCGGGCGCACCACGACCATCAACGACAACAACGATTGCAAGACAGACCAACGCAACCAGAGGAAAGACATCATGAAATCCCTGACGACAACCCTTGCCAGCCTGGCCCTGGCCGGCACCTTCTCTACCGCACATGCTGCCGACCTGGTGGTAGGCGGCAAGAACTTCACCGAGCAACAGATCCTTGCCACCATGACCAGCCAATACCTGGAAGGACTCGGCCATGACGTGGATACTCGGGCCGGCATGGGTTCGGCGGTGCTCCGCCAGGCGCAGGAAAACGGCCAGATCGACCTCTACTGGGAATACACCGGCACCTCGCTGATCAACTACAACGACATCAGCGAGCGGCTCGACCCTGAAGAAACCTACGCACGCGTGAAGGAACTCGATGCCGAGAAGGGTCTGGTGTGGCTGGCGCCTTCGGAGGCCAACAACACCTACGCCCTGGCCATGCGCGTGGATGATGCCGAGGAGCGCGGCATTCTTTCGCTCTCGGACCTGGCCGAATCCATCAACGACGGCGAGGAGTTGAGCTTTGCCCTCAATGCCGAGTTCTACGCCCGCGACGACGGCTGGCGTCCGCTGCAGGAAGCCTACGACTTCCAGGTCGGCCGTCCGGACATCAGCCGCATGGATACCGGTCTGGTCTACCAGGCACTGCGCGACGGCCAGGTGGAAGTCGGCCTGGTGTTCGCCACCGATGGCCGTATCCCGGCCTTCGACTTTCACGTCCTCGAAGACGATCAGGGGTTCTTCCCTGCTTACGCCCTGACTCCGGTGGTACGCCAGGACACCCTGGACGAGCTCCCCGAACTGGAGGAGCAGATGAATGCCCTCTCCGCGCTGCTGGATGACGAAACCATGGCGGCGCTGAACGCCCGGGTCGATGTCGACCGCGAGACCATCGAGCGTATCGCCGAAGGCTTCCTGGAGGAAAACGGCCTGCTGTAGCCTAGGCCGGGTAACTCAAGGCAAGTGCTAACCAAGGGGCTTCTTCATACCGGAACCGGATCAGGTTCCGGTATCTGATGGCCCGATCCAGCCGAAGGGGTTGTGTGCCACTTCCCAGAGATACCCATCCGGGTCGGCGAAATAGCCGGAATACCCACCCCAGAACACCTTCTCGGCCGGCTTGACCAGCGTTGCCCCCGCAGCCACTGCCTGGGCCATGAGCGCATCGACCTCCGCCTCCGAGCCCAGATTATGGGCCAGGGTGATGCCGGAAAAGCCGCTACCTTGCGACGTGACGCCGGCATCTTCCGCTAGCTCCTCACGGCCATACAGTCCCAGCCAGCTGCCATTCAGCGTGAAGAACGCTACCTCCGGTGGCGACTCCATGCGCGGCAAGCCCAGCCCCTGTTCGTAGAAATGCACGGACCTTTCCAGGTCATGCACACCGAGAGTGATCATGCTGATTCTGGGTTGCATGGCAAACCTCTCGAAATGGTTCTCGCCAATGGGTCGCCGCGGGCTACTGGGAAGCACAGGGCTATGCGCCAGCATAGCTCACTCCGTCGAGCAGAAGGGACCGAACTGGTAAAAGCGGCGGCAACGCAGTTCCGCTTCGCAGGCGGGCAGCTGCGACTGGTAACGTACGGCTCGCGCACTCACCTGGTTGGCGGCTCGGATAACCTGGGGCTTGCTCCGAAAAGTCCCGCGACGGTAACCACCCTGGCCTTCGTGATAGGCCAGGTAGAGGTGCTCGGGATTGTGCAGCGATATGCCAAGCTGATCGTGGGTACGGCGGTTGTACCAGCCAATGAAGTCGGTGGCGTACTTCATATGGCTGCGGCGTGCCAGTGTACTGCCTGCCTCCGCACGGTACTCTCCCCAGACCGGATCCAGGGCCTGTGAATAGCCTCGCGCCGAAGAAGGGCGGCTGCCGGGAATGAAGCCCAGGATGCGGTTTCTGGGTGGTCGAGCATGGCTTCGGAAGGAAGACTCCTGCTGAATGAAGGCCATCTGGGTGGCAACGGGAGTGCCCCACTGCTCTTCCGCAGCGCGTGCGTAGTCGTACCACTTCGGCTGTTCATGAAATATCTTGCAGATATTGGTCTGATCTTGCGGAGGTGATGGTGCCATTACCGCACAGCCCGATGCCAGCAGGCCAATAGCCAAGACCGTTAGTCCAGGCATCATTCGCCGAGCACCGGCTGGAAGCCAGCGCTGGCGGCCTTGGTCCTTGCCTGTCTGAGCCACGCAGCCCTGCCTCATCATGCGCCTATCGGTTGGCCTCTTCAGCTAGGGAGCCTACTCCAGTGCTGATCGTCCGGCAAACCCATCAGGCGGGAAGCAGGCCGTGTTCAGACTTTCTGTCCGGATAAGTGCTGAAGTGCCATGCTGGACAGCTCAGCAGGTGCTCTTGCAACGGTACTTAAAACTCCCGCCCCAGCAGGGCCTCGTCGAAGGGGTAGCGGGAAAGCTTCGCAATGCCGGTCTCTGTAATCAGCACCTCCTCCTCGAGCTTGACCCCGTCGACCGCACCGACCTCACCAATGTAGCTCTCCACCGAGACCACCATGCCGGGCTCGAGGATGCCGTCCTTGGAGAAGCGGTCGAAGTCCATGTGGTGTGCCACCAGCGGCGTCTCGCCGTGCATGCCCACGCCATGGATGATCGAGGGATAGCGGCGGTCAAGGAAGCGCTCGGGAATCTTCCAGGCCTTCTCGGAAATCTCGCGGTAACTGATGCCGGGCGCAAGTATCGACATGTTGTGGTGCACCTGGTCATGAGCCATGCGGTAGAGCTCACGCTGATAGGCGCTGGGCCTGCCCGGGCCTACATGGAAGGTCCGTGAGAAATCCGAATAGTAGCCATGGCAGCCGATGGTATCAGTATCCAGCGCCACCAGTTCACCGGCTCGGATTACCCGATCGCTCGCCTCATGGAACCAGGGGTTGGTACGCGGGCCGGAGTTGAGTAGGCGAGTTTCGATAAACTCTCCACCCTGCCTTATCACTTCGCCATAGAGGATCGCGAACAGGTCGTTCTCCGTGACGCCAGGCTTGATGGCGGCTTCTACCTCGGCCACTGCGGCCTCGCTACCGGCCATGGACTGGGCCAGGCAGGCGATCTCTTCCGGGGTCTTGATGCGTCGGCAGTGCAGGGTATCCTGCATGCAGTCGAATACGTCGAGTCCTTGGGCTTCCAGCGAACGGGCCAGATTCAGGGCACAGCGGTCCAGGCCGATCTTGCGGTTGCCCCTGCCATGCGACTTGACCAGCTCGGCAATCTCGATACCGAAAGGGTCCGAGGAGAGGCTATCGCGCTGATTCACCGCCGACCACACCACCTTGGAGGTGCGCGCCTCGTCGATGGTCTCCAGCCAGGTGGAGACATGGGCGCTACCCGGGTATTCGAAGAGGATGATCGGGCCTTCCAGCGGCACATAGATATAGCGCGTGGAGTTGCGCAGGAAATAGCCGAACATGTTGCGCGAGCCGGTTGCGTAGCGCTGATTGTTGGGGTCGAACAGCACCAGAGCGGCGTAACCCTGCTCGGCCATCATGTCACGCAGCCGCGCCAGGCGGCCTCCGCGCAACTGCTGTGGGTCGAAGGCGGTGGGGATGCTGTCGCCGTTGGCCATAGGAGCCGAGGGGACGACCGGGATACGGTCCGGTTCGTTGTCGATCAGTTGTTCGGATTCCACGATGCTCATGGCATGTCTCTCGGAGATATCGTCGGGGGAGATGACCATTCGGTGCTGGCGGCCATCGGGAAGTTCGAAGGGACCGGCTCAGTCGGCCAGGCTGTCGCTTCGCTGCATGCCTTCCTTGAGGAGCTTCTCGTGGATCGGCGCCATGCGGCCGAAGATCCGCTGGGCGCGTTCCGGGCGACCAATGAAACCGGGCTCCTTGGCATAGGCAAAGATCACCGTGTGCCGCTCCCGGTCGCCTCGTACCGGTGTCACTCTGTGCAGTGAATAGCGGCCGAAAAAGACCTGCAGGTCACCAGGCTCAAGATCCAGCGCCTTGATCCGCGAGCGGTCGCCGTCGAGCACCTTCTCGACTTCCGCGAAGCTTTCCCCCTCCGGGCTGCGGATACCGGGTACATACTCGAAGCGCCCGCCACCATGGGACTGGCGGGTCATCATGGTGACGATGAACTCGTTGGTATCATAGTGCCAGGGGTGCTGGCAGCCTTCGCGCAACACGTTGACCACCAGGTCGGCCAAGGGGTCGGCGTACTGATGCATCTCCTTCATGCCCACCACTGATGCGATGAAACGCTGAAAGTCGTGATGTTGATAGACCTGTCGGATGATTGTGTCTGAGCCTATGCGATCACCGGCGACAAAGCCGTTGGTGCGGTCGTCGAAACGGTTCCGCGGGTGTGATCCCGGCAGCGATGGGTCGCCATCGCTGTTATAAGGGTTGGTCTCGATCTGGTTGTAATGCGCCTGCGGCGAAAGACGCTCGGTTTCGCTCTCGAGGCGTGCCAGAGCGTCGTCCGGCACGAAGCGCTTGAGTACCACACAACCGTCCTGGTCAAGCTGTCGGCGACAGCTTGCTACCAGTTCCCGTCCGGCCTCGCTGTCCAAGTCGCAAATCGGATAGCGGACCATGTCAACGAGACCGTCGATAGAGGTATCGTTTGCTGCTGTCGGGGATGTCATTGGCGTTTCCTTCTCCTTCTTGAGCCACACGCTTTCAGCTAACACACTGGACAGCATAGAGACGCCAAATCCATAATAAAAATGAATGGTAGAGATACTACCCATTAAAAGGTTTTATTGATCATGGATACCGAGCTGCTCCGCGCGTTCGTCACGGTGGCCGAATGTGAAGGCTTCAGTTCCGCAGGCAAGGTGTTGCACCGGACCCAGTCAGCCATCAGCCTGCAGATCAAGCGGTTGGAAGATCAGATGGGTCAAGCCCTGTTCGCGCGCACCAGCCGCAGTGTGATGCTGACCGCTCCCGGTGAGCGTCTACTGCCCTATGCCCGGCACATGCTCAAGCTGGAAGATGAGGCTCGAGAGGCGCTGGGTGACCGTCAGCAAGGGGAGTTGATCCGCTTCGGTACCTCCGAGGAACAGGCCAGCACCTATTTGCCCCTTCTACTCCCACGCTATGCTGAACGGTTTCCTACTTCCCGACTAGAGATCGAATGCGACATCAGCTCCGCCCTGGTGCAGGCCTTTCAGGAAGGATTGCTGGATGTAGTGCTGTCGATTCGCCATGCACCGACCCATTCGGGCCATCTGCTGGGCTGGGAGCCGTTGGTGTGGGTGGTCGCCGAAAATCGCAACTTGGACGATTGGAAGATGCTACCGCTGGCATTGAACCCGGAAGGCTGCATCTTTCGTGCTCATGCTCTCTCGGCACTGGGCCGCGAGACCCAACACTGGGAGCTGCGCTATGTGAGCCAGTCGCCAACGGGTATCAATCTGCCGGTTCAGGCCGGCCTTGCCATGACGGTCAAGACACCACGCAGTGTACCCAAGGGCTGCCGCATCGTCGGCGAAGCCGAAGGGCTGCCTGCCTTGGGCCAGGTCGAGATCGAGCTGCATCGTCGGCCAGGACATACCAGCGAAGCATTGGCAGCCTTCTGCCAAGAACTCGAACATATCGTGACCGACAGCAACGTGGTGGGCTCTGCCTGAACGCTGCACAGATACAACCACAGTACCCACTCCTAACAACGCCATGAGGATGCTATGCACTATCAGGATAGACTCAGAGTGGGCGCTGCACAGGTCAACGCGGCGCTCGGCGAGGTCGATCGCAACAAGGCACGCCACCTGGAAATCATCCAGGAGGCACGCCAGCAGAACCTGGAGCTTCTTGTCTTTCCCGAACTCTCCTTGACAGGATACGCATTGCGAAACCGGGTGATGGAGGTCGCCATGACTCCGACGGATTCGCGCCTGACCTCCCTGGCGCAAGCCTGTGGCGACATGCAGGCGGTCATCGGCTTTGTCGAAGAGGCTAGCCCCGGGGAATACTACAACGCGCTGGCCACTCTGCAGGACGGCGAAATCCTCGCCGTGCATCGTAAGCTCAACCTGCCCACCTATGGCGGCCTTGAAGAGGGAAAATGGTTCTGCCGGGGAGAAGCACTAACCTACGCACAGGTACGGCCAGGCTGGACTACGACCCAGATGATCTGCGCTGACTTATGGAACCCGGCACTGGTACATGCAGCCCTGCTGGCTCGACCTGCCGTACTGTGTGCCCCGATCAATTCCGCCTCAGGTGTCGTTAGTGAGGACTTTTCCAACGAGCAGAACTGGCTGCTCAATGTACGCTTCTATGCCATGACCTATGGCACCCCGGTGATCATGGCCAATCGCTTCGGCCTCGAAGGGGACAGTCACTTCTGGGGCGGCTCTCGTATACTCGGACCACAAGGCGAGACCCTTGCCGAAGCGGAAGGGGGAGAATGCTTGATCACCGCCGAATTGACGCGCCACTCTATCGCCAAGGCACGCTTTGAGTTACCCACGCTGCGCGATGCCGACAGCCCGCTGATTCGCGAGCTGCTTTCAAACCGGCGTCATTGAATCCCGCCAAAGGCTAAACACACAGCGGCTAACCTTTGACGGGCAGCTGCGTTGCACTGGCACCCCTAACTGACAGGCGTCAACGGGCTCCAGTCAGAGCGGTTGGCCAGAAACTCAGGGCGCGGCCGGTTGCCGCAGAAAGGGTTCAACAGGCCGTTCTCGACGCTGTTGTAGACGAAGAACAGGTTGCTCCTGGGCCAGCAGGACATGTTCATGTTGGAACCATGCATGGTGTTGCACTCGAACAAGACCAGCGAACCAGGGCCACCCTTCGGCGCCTCGATATCCCCCTCCAGCATCAGCTTGCGCAGGCTGGCATTGTCAGGCACGCCAATGTCCTGGCTCTTCAGGGACGCCTTGTAGTTGTCTTCGGGAGTCCGCCCCACGCAGGGAATGAAGAAATTGTGGGAGCCGGGCACCAGCATCAGCGGCCCGTTGAATTCGCCGTTTTCTGTCAGGATGATCGAGCAGCTCAACGAGCGCATGCGGGGCATGCCGTCTTCACTGTGCCAGGTCTCGAAATCGGAGTGCCAGTTGAAGCCCTTGCCCTTGAATCCGGGCTTGTAGTTGATGCGTGACTGATGGATATAGACGTCACTGCCCAGCAGTTGCTGGACCATCGCCAGCAGTCGCGGATCCCGGGTCAGGCGGCTGAAGCGTTCGGAAATTTCATGGATGCCGAATATCGAGCGGATTTCCTGGCGCCCAGGCTCGAGCACGGTGCCCTCGGAAAGCTTGAGGTCTTCGTCCTCCTCGTAGTCACTCAACTCCTGAATGAAGGCGTCCATCTCCTCCTTGTCAAAATAGTCCTCGAAGGAGAGAAAACCCTTCTGCTCGTACTCGCAGAGCTGCGCCTCGTTCAGCGGGCCATCCCGGCGTCGCGCTCCCTCGCTATATACAACGGGGTCGATGCGCTCAAACATTCCCAGTTTACGCTCCAACCGGGTCGGAAACAGATCCTGAGCGTCGTTCATTGCATGCTCCTCCTTGATCATCTGGAACCACCCATTTCCTGATGGGTAATTCCACCCTAGACACTCCGGAAGCGCCATGCAAAGCGACTTTGTTTCATGACATTGCAGCTGCAAACTCTTGGCATAGTCCCTTTCTTGACTGTACCAAAATGTTCGCGGAGATAATCGTTCCGAGCCCATCTGCCAAGCGAGAGGTCGCTTGCTGCGTTCAACGCCTCGACCTCTCTGCTCAACTGAAAAACTGCCAACGCGAGGCCCGCCCCGGGTCGGGAGCGCTGCGCGTGAGGCTACCTAAGCGCGCCTTGCTTCAAGTTCGCTCGTAGGTTCCGATCAGGCGATTCATGCCCAACAGGTGGGTCTCGAGCTGCTTGAGCAGCTCGGGCAGGCCGAGGCCTTCCGGAAGGTCGGTCGGCTTGTCCAGGGCCAGCACCCAGAAGTAGTAGTGATGCTGTCCGTGTCCTTCCGGCGGCATGGGGCCACCATAGCCCATGTTGCCGAAATCGTTCTTGCCCCGTGTGCCCTCACCGGTGTTCTCCGCCAGGGAGGTGGTCGAACCCGGCAGGTTGTAGAGCAGCCAATGGACGAACCCGTAGCCGCCGTTCTGCACCAGGGGGGCATCCGGATCATGACAGATGATGGCATACCCCCTGGCGCTCTCAGGCGCACCGCGCCAGCTCAGAGCCGGTGACACGTCGTCGCCCTCACCGGTGAATTTCTCCGGTATCGCGCCATGGGCGTTGAATGCGGAACTCTCCAGCTGCATGTTCGACAGTGCAAAGGCCATTGCAGACGTCCTCCTTGGTTCCTGTGATGGTTCCTGTGATAGTTCCTGCGCTGGTTCCAGGAATTGCCGTGATTGTAAGAGAATCGGCGAGGTGCTGAAACAGCGTCGGAAAATGCCGTTAGACTGTCAATATGAAACAGCTTCTGATCGTGGCCCATGCCCCCTCCCCCAATACGCAGAGACTGCGCGAAGCCGCCGAGCGCGGGGCGCGACACCCCGAGGTCGAGACGGTGGACGTCATCGTCAAGCCTCCCCTGGAAACGGGGCCCGACGACGTGCGGGCCTGCAACGCCATCCTGTTGGGGACCACCGAGAACCTGGGCTACATGAGCGGTGCCCTGAAGGATTTCTTCGACCGCTGCTACTACCCGGTACTGGAAGAGAAACAGGGGCTTCCCTGCGCCCTCTATGTCCGCGCCGGCCATGATGGCACCGGCACACGCCGGGCGGTGGAAGGCATCGTCACCGGGCTGCGCTGGAAGTGGGTGCAGGAGCCGCTGATTCTGCGCGGCGAATGGCAGGAATCCTTCATCGACCAGGTTGAGGAGCTAGGCCTCTATCTGGCAGCGGGGCTTGAGGCGGGCGTGCTGTAGCCCACCGTTAGCCACTGCGGGTCGACTCCGCGACCCATGAAAAACGGGCATGCCTGGGAGGGCACGCCCGCTGCTGATCGTTTGGCGATGACTATCTTGCCAAGTGCTGGCCGGGGTYAGTGACAGGACCCGCAGCACACGCCAGGCTCCCCATGTTTTGCCTTCTTTTCTGCGTCGGCGCTGGCAGCTTCGCCTGCGCCGATGTCCGCTACCGCCGGCGTCGGCACTTCTGGCTCGAACGTCTGGACGGCTTGCTTGTCTTCTGCCTTGTCTCTCTTGAACAGGTTCTTGAGCCCCATGGGAGTCCCCTCGCAGTGGATTTAATAAGATGCAAAACAGATGCATCTTATTGTTCAGCGGACAGGTCGTCAACGTATCCCATGAAAAAGGCCCCCCCCTCCCGAAGGAGGGGGGCCACCAACTGCTGGAAGGGCTTATTTCAAACGTTCGAATACCGTCGCAACCCCCTGCCCCATGCCGATACACATGGTGGCCAGACCCAGCGTTGTATCGCGCTGCTGCATCACGTTGAGCAGCGTGGTGCTGATACGTGCCCCGGAGCAGCCCAGCGGATGGCCCAGGGCGATGGCGCCACCGTTGAGGTTCACCTTTTCGTCCATGGCATCCAGGAAGCCGAGGTCCTTGAGCACCGGGATCCCCTGGGCGGCAAAGGCCTCGTTGAGTTCCACGGTCTGGATGTCGGCAGAGGAGAGACCGGCGGCCGCGAGGGCCTTCTTGGATGCCGGCACAGGGCCGTAGCCCATGATCGAGGCGTCGCAGCCGGCAACGCCGGTCGACAGCACCCTGGCGATCGGCTCGAGGCCCAGGGCCTGGGCGCGTTCATAGCTCATCACAGCCATGCCCGCGGCGCCCACGGAGAGCGCCGAGGAAGTCCCGGCGGTGACGGTACCGCCCCGCGGGTCGAAGACCGGCTTGAGCTCGGCCATCTTCTCCAGGCTGGCATCGCTGCGCACGACCTCATCGTGCTTGAACAGGGTCTTGAAGCCCCGCTGGTCATGACCTTCGACACCGATGATCTCGTTGTCGAAATAGCCCTTCTCGTTGGCCGCCAGGGCACGCTGGTGCGAACGAACGCCGAACTTGTCCTGCTCCTCGCGGGTGACACCGTGCATCTTGCCCAGCAGCTCGGCGGTAAGCCCCATCATCATGGCCGCCTTGGCCGCGTACTTGCTGGCCGCCGGGTTGACGTCGACACCGTGAGCCATGGGCACGTGCTCCATATGCTCGACGCCACCGATGATATAGAAGTCGCCCATGCCGGCCTTGATGTTGGCCGCGGCGATGTGCAGCGCGGTCATGGATGAACCGCACAGGCGGTTGACGGTCTGGGCCGGTACGCTGCGGGGGATACCGGTCATGATCGCCGCGTTACGGGCTATGTTCATGGCCTGTTCGAGGGTCTGGTTGACGCAGCCCCAGATCACGTCGTCCACTTCGGACGGATCCATGTTGGGATTGCGGTCGAACAGCGCCTGCATCACCGCGGCGGAGAGGTTCTCGGCTCGCACATTGCGGAACGCGCCATTCTTGGCCTTCGCCATGGCAGTACGAACGCCGTCGACCACCACGATATCTCTCGGATTCAAACTCATTTCAACTCACCTCCTGCTCGTGGTGGATTCAGCCTGGGCCTGGGTGGAATAGAAGCGTTCGCCGGCTTCGGCCATCTTGCGCAGCTTGTCGGTGGGGGCGTAGAGCGGCCCCAGCTCATCGGCGAGCCCTTCGGCCAGCTTGACGAACTCGCTGACACCCATGGCGTCGATGTAGCGCAGGGCACCACCGCGGAAGGGCGGGAAACCAATGCCGTAGATCAGCGCCATGTCGGCTTCGGCCGGTGTCTCGACGATGCCGTCTTCCAGGCAACGCACGGTCTCCAGGCACAGCGGCACCATCATGCGAGCGATGATGTCGTCGTCCGAGAATGTCTTCTGCTCCTTCACCACCTGCTTGACCAGCGCGTAGGCGTCATCGTCGCTGACCTTCTTCGGCTTGCCCTTGCGATCTTCCTCGTAGGCATAGAAGCCCTTGTCGTTCTTCTGCCCCAGGCGCTCGTTCTCGTACATCACCTGGATCGCCGTCTTGGTCTCCTTGCCACTCATCTGGGCCATGCGCTCGGGGAAGCCTTCAGCCATCACTTCACCTGCGTGAACGGCGGTATCCATGCCCACCACGTCGAGCAGGTAGGCGGGGCCCATGGGCCAGCCGAACTTCTCCATCACCTTGTCGATGTGCTGGAAGTCGGCGCCCTGCTCCACCAGCAGGCTGAAGCCACCGAAGTAGGGGAAGAGCACGCGGTTGACCAGAAAGCCCGGGCAGTCGTTGACCACGATGGGCGTCTTGCCCATGGCACGGGCATAGGCCACGGTAGCCGCCACGGCCGCGTCGCCGGTCTTCTCGCCACGGATGACTTCGACCAGGGGCATGCGATGCACCGGGTTGAAGAAGTGCATGCCACAGAAATTCTCGGGCCGCTTGAGGTTCTCGGCCAGGCGAGTGATGGAGATGGTCGAGGTATTGGAGGTAAGGATGGTCTCCTCGCCCACCAGGCCTTCCACTTCGGTCAGCACCGCATCCTTCACCTTGGGATTCTCGACCACCGCCTCGACCACCAGATCGACATGACCGAAATCACCGTAGGATAGGGTCGGACGAATATGGGTCAGCTTCTCGGCCATCTGCTCGGTGGTCAGCTTGCCGCGCTCGGCCTGCTTGGCGAACAGCTTGCGCGACTCCTTGAGACCCAGCTCGATGGCCTCTTCCTTGATGTCCTTCATCAGGATGGGCGTGCCCTTGGAGGCGCTTTGGTAGCGATGCCGCCACCCATGATGCCGGCGCCCAGCACGGCGGTCTGCTTGACCGCCCTGGCCTGCTTCTCGTACTTGCCGGCCTTCTTCTTGACCACCTGATCGTTGAGGAAAAGCCCCACGAGGTTGAAGGCAACATCGCTCAGCGCCAGCTTGGCAAAGGCCTTGGCCTCGATGGCCTGGGCACGGGCACGCTCTTCACCGGCGCCTTCTGGATCACCTTGATCGCTTCCACCGGTGCCGGGTAGTGCGGCCCCGCCTTGCCCTTGACGTAGCCCTTGGCGGTCTCGAAGGCCATCATCTGCTCGATGGGATTGAGCTTGAGCGGCCCCTTCTTCTCGTCACGCCGCGCCTGGTAGTCCAGTTCGCCGCTGAAGGCACGCGCCAGAATATCCAGCGCGGCGTCTTCGAGCGATTCATTCGGCACCACGGCATCGACGGCACCCATCTTGAGCGCGGCATCGGCACGGTTCTCGGTGCCGCCGGCGATCCATTCGATGGCGTTGTCGGCCCCGATCATCCGCGGCAGGCGCACGCATCCGCCCCAGCCCGGCAGGATACCCAGCTTGGTCTCGGGCAGGCCGATCTTGGCCTTTTCACCCATGACGCGAAAATCGGTGGTCAGAGTCACCTCACAGCCACCGCCCAAGCGCCAGCCATTGATGGCGGTAACCGTGGGAAACGGCAGGTCCTCGATGGCGTTGAAGATGTCATGAACCTTGAGGTTCATCTCGACCAGATACTCTTCGCCCTTATCGAACAGACCATGGAATTCGGTGATATCGGCGCCCACGATGAAGACATCCTTGGCACTGCCGATGATCAGCCCCTTGAGGCCGCTCTCGCCCTGGATCGCCTTGACGGCATCGCCCAGCTCGGCCACGACCGCGCTGGACAGCTTATTGATGGACTCACCCTTCAGGTCGAAGGTGAGCATGGCGATGTCGTCGCCCCCGGTCTTTGTACCGCGTGCCACCGTGATGGCATTGCCTTGATAAATCATCCACGAATCTCCACACAGAGGTTGGCGTTGGAGGAGTGCCCAGTTTCATACGGCCGTTTGATTTCTCGCAGCTTGGTGCACTACAGCCGGTTCGTCAAGCCCCGGATGCATCACCAATGGTCTAGCACAAGCGCTGAACGATACACCGGCACTACCGGATGGCTGATAGGATAGTCGCAATGTCCCGCCAAGGTGTCGTCAATGAATCTGCCTGATACGGCGCCCTCCTCGCCGCCACACAGCACCTCCCCCCGGATGCTGAGTTTCCATGGCCGCATCGAGCGACTGGTCGAGCATGTTCGTCCCTGGAGCTGGCTATGGCCACCCCTTGCGTTTGCCGCCGGGGTCGGCAGCTTCTTCCTGGTGGATCGCCAGCAGTGGCTGGGCGTCGTGCTGGCACTGAGCATGCTGCTGGCCTGGATCCTGCTGCTCTCCGAGAGTCTGATCGGGCGTTTGCTGGC
>NZ_AZQX01000156.1:0-6721 GCF_000568385.1 Halomonas sp. BC04 | reverse complement strand
CGCTATCAGCTCGGCCAGTCGCGTCGCGCCCATGCCCGGCAGGCGCATCACCGCCAGCCACGCCCGTGTGTCCGGAGACACCGCTGTCACCGCAGCGCCACCCCCCGCCCATGGCGGGGATTGTGCACCCGATCACCGACTTCCAGCGTACGGGAGGCCCGCATGACCAGACCGTAGCTCATCTTCTCGTAGGGACGAAAGACCATGATCAGGCCCGCTTCGATACCGGGCAGCCGCAGGACTTCACCGCTGCGTGGATCATTGACCCGCTCCCCCTGCTGCTCGACCTGGAGCACGTGCCCCGTTTCCAGGCCATCGCGGCGGCCGCGGTCCAGCGCTACCACTTGCAGCCGACCGATGAAGCGCACGCCGCCGGGTACTGCCAGGATGCGGCCGTCGACCGCGCCATCCGGGGCGCGGGGCACGAATTCGCGGACCAGTTCGCGGCTCTCCAGGGGCAGGATGATGTCGTTATTGCGCACCTCCTGGGAGGCCGACAGCACCTCGAGCACGACGATATCCTCCTCGGTGCGCTGGACCCGCGCCTGGCCGACGCTCTCCAGCTCCAGGCCCAGCAGCTCGCCGGAGACCGCATCGTTGTAGCGCTCGCCGATCCGATAGATACCGTAGCGCGGCCCGCGCTCTATCTCACCACGCGCATAGATGCGATCTCCTGCCCCGCTGATGATGCGCCGATCGTCGCCGGCCACCACATAAGCCAGCTCATCCAGTGCCTCCGGATCGTCGACGACCCGATGATCGCGCAGGAAGTGGCGTATCACTTCCAGGGGAATCGGCTCGATGGCCTCGCGGGTGGGAATACGCCGCACCTCCGGCGAGAGTCGAACGGTACCCTGCCCCCGCTCGAGGCCAATGCAGGGCCGCCCGTTGCAGTCATAGAGGTAGACCACATCGCCGGGATAGATAAGGTGGGGGTTGCGGATCTGAGGATTGACCTGCCACACCTCCGGCCACTGCCAGGGATGCTGCAGGAAACGGCCGGAAATGCCCCAGAGGGTATCGCCACGCACCACAGTATAGCGTTCGGGAGCGTCACCACGCAGCCCCTCCTGCCAGGTGAGCCCCTGGGCCTGGACCGTCGCCGCGCCGAGCAGCATGGCGATACAGGCACCGCTTATCAAGGCGGCCCTGAAATAAGCAGCCAACCGGCTGCGCCTTGCCCTATCGATACTATCCACCATCCGCTGATTCCCCCTGCTCTCGACTCATCCCGGAAGCGCTGAAACCACCCCACCGGGAACCTGAGCGCCGTGTCATAGTCTGATTTTATCGAAATAATAGGTGATCGGGCGGTTCCACCCCGAGCCGCAGCCCCCTAGAATAAGCGAATCCCTGAATGACAGCATAACGGTGGTTCCAACGCCATGGCCAAATTACCCATCCTCGAATTCCCCGACGAGCGGCTGCGCACCAAGGCGACACCGGTCGAGGCGGTTGATGACGAGGTGCGCCAACTGGTCGACGACATGCTCGAGACCATGTATGAAGCCAGCGGTATCGGGCTTGCCGCCACGCAGGTGGATGTCCACCGCCGTGTCATCGTGATGGATGTCAGCGACAGTCGTGCCAGTCCACTGGTGCTGATCAATCCCGAATACACGCCGATCGGCGACGAGCGCGACCTGATGTCCGAGGGCTGCCTGTCGATTCCCGAGTATTACGCCGAAGTGCCCCGCGCATTGAAGGTCCACCTCAAGGCGCTGGACCGGAACGGCAATCCCTATGAACTCGAGGCCGAGGGCCTGCTGGCCCATTGTATCCAGCACGAATACGATCATCTGGAAGGGGTGCTGTTCGTCGACTATCTCTCCGCACTCAAGCGTGATCGGGTGCTGAAGAAGATGCAGAAGCGCCACAAGCAGATGCAGGGGGCCTGAAGCCCGCGCCCAACCTCGTTGAAGGCCGACTGCTGTCGGCCTTCGTCGTTTCCGCCTGCCTCCGTTATGATGGGGAACATCGCCCACTGGCAAGGCTTCGAAATCATGTCCCCACCCCTGCGTGTCGTTTTCGCCGGAACCCCCGAGTTCGCCGCTTCCAGCCTGGCTGCACTGCTGCAAAGCCGACACTCCGTGGTCGCCGTCTACACCCAGCCGGATCGTCCCGCCGGTCGTGGCCGCAAGCTCGCCGCCAGCCCGGTCAAGACGCTGGCGCTGGAGCACGGCCTGCCGGTGCTGCAACCGGAGAGCCTGAAAGCACCAGCGACCCAGGCCGAGTTGGCCGAACTGGAGGCGGACATCATGGTGGTCGTCGCCTATGGCCTGATCCTGCCCCAGGCGGTGCTGGACATCCCGCCACGGGGATGTCTCAACGTGCATGCCTCGCTGCTGCCACGCTGGCGCGGCGCCGCCCCTATCCAGCGGGCCATCGAGGCCGGTGACAGCGAAAGCGGCGTGACCATCATGCAGATGGATGCCGGACTGGATACCGGCGACATGCTGCTGGTAAGGCGAACCCCCATCACGGCTACCACTACCGGTGGCGAGCTGCATGACACCCTGGCCGCGCTCGGCGGCGAGGCCATCGTCGAGGCCCTTGATGCCCTGGCTGACGGCGCACTGACGGCAACACCCCAGCCCACCGAAGGCGTGACCTACGCCGCCAAGCTCACCAAGGCCGAGGCCGAGCTGGATTTCCGCCAACCCGCCGAGGCACTGGCGGCCAAGGTGCGCGCCTTCAATCCCTGGCCGGTGGCCTGGTGCGCCCATGGCAAGGAGCGTCTGCGCCTGTTGATGGCAACGGCCGCGACACGCCGTGATGGCGAAGCGCCACAACCCCCCGGCACTCTGCTTGCCCACGCCCCCGATGCCCTGCGTATCGCCAGCGGTGCACGGGGCAGCGAGGTACTGCAGGTGACACGCGCCCAGCTTCCCGGCGGCAAGCCGCTGCCGGTTCGCGACCTGCTCAACGCCCGTAGCGAGACGCTGGCACCCGGCATGCGACTGGGGCAAGCCACCGAGGAGATCTCCTGATGCATCGATCGACACCTTCCTCCCGCGCAGGCAAGGCCGTGCAGGACGGCGGCCAGGCGGTGCGGGCCAGCGCCGCCCGCGCACTGGTGCCGGTCATCACCGGCAAGGGGTCCCTGGCCGACCTGGACGACCACCAGGTGGTCACCCGGGACCGGGCCCTGTTCAGGGCGATGTGCTACGGCGTCTGCCGCACGCTGCCGCGTCTGGAGGCGCTCGCCGCTCAGCTGCTCAAGACCCCCCTCAAGGCCCGCGATGCCGATGTCCAGGCCCTGCTGCTGCTGGGTATCCATCAGCTACTCTACATGCGCATTCCGGCCCACGCCGCCGTGGGCGAGACCGCCGGTGCCGCGCGGCTGCTGGGCAAGGAGTGGGCGACCAAGGTGCTCAACGGCTGCCTGCGCCGCCTGCAGCGGGACTCCTCGGCGCTGCTGGTCGAAGTCGACCGCGACCCTGCCGTGGCCCTGCTGCATCCACGCTGCTGCTCAAGGCGCTGCGCCAGGCCTGGCCCGACGAGTGGCGCGCCATCGCCACCGCCAACAATGACCCGGGGCCGATGACACTGCGCATCAATCGTCGCCGCGGCGACCGGGAAGCTTACCTGGCACGGCTGATCGACGCCGGCCATGAGGCCAGGCTCTGTACGCACTCGCCCGATGGCCTGGTGCTGGAAACGCCCTGCGACGTTCAGGCGTTGCCCGGCTTTGCCGAGGGCGATGTGAGCGTCCAGGATGAAGCCGCTCAGCTGACGGCGGAGCTGCTCGGCCCCTGCCTGGCACCTCGACCGGGCGGGCGGGTACTCGACGCCTGCTGTGCGCCCGGCGGCAAGACCGCCCACCTGCTGGAACTGTTCGACGTCGACCTCCTGGCGCTGGACAGCGATGCCACACGGCTGGCCCGGGTGGAGGACACCCTGGCTCGCCTGGGCCTTTCGGCGACCCTGCTGCACGCCGACGCCACCCAGCGGGACTGGTGGAACGGCACGCTCTTTGACGCCATCCTGCTGGATGCCCCCTGCTCCGGCAGTGGCGTGATCCGCCGGCATCCGGATATCAAGCGCCTGAGACGGCCGTCGGATATCCCCAGGCTGGTCGAACTGCAATCACGCCTGCTCGACAACCTCTGGCCACTGCTGCGCCCGGGCGGCTCCATGGTATACGCCACCTGCTCGGTGCTCCGCGAAGAGAACGACGAACAGATCGAGGCGTTCCTTGCCCGCACGGAAGACGCCATCGCCACCACGCCACAGGAGGTGAGCTGGGGCCGGCCGGCCGGCGCCGGTCGCCAACTGCTGCCGGAAACGGAGAGCCACGACGGCTTCTTTTATGCCAGACTGAAGCGGCAGGGTTGATCTTTTGCCCTGCCTTCTCGACCACCAAGGAGCAAGGAGCCCACATGAGCGATCATGTCTACAAGCACATCGAGCTGACCGGTTCTTCGGAGAAGGGCATCGAGGATGCCATCAACCGTGCGCTCGCCAAGGCCTCACAGTCCCTGCACGGGATGCGTTGGTTCGAGGTCGTGGATACCCGCGGCCATATCGAGAACGGCAAGGTCGGTCATTGGCAGGTGACCATCAAGGTAGGGTTCACCCTGGACTGATCGCGCCCACCGGAAGTCCCGCCCTGTTACCCGGTGATCGGCTGGTTTATGCTAGCCACCATGCTGCGGCGCCAAATCGGCGTCGCAGAGTCGTTCCACGGACCCGACAACAATGAAGATCATCATTCTTGGCGCCGGCCAGGTCGGCGGTACCCTGGCCGAGCATCTGGCCCGCGAGGAAAATGACATCACCGTGGTGGATACGGACGGCGAGCGGCTGCGCGAACTGCACACCCGACTCGACATCCGTACCGTGGTGGGGCCGGGCTCCTACCCCGTGGTGCTGCGACAGGCCGGCTGCGAAGATGCCGACATGCTGATCGCGGTGACCAGCGCCGACGAGGTCAACATGATCGCCTGCCAGGTCGCCCACACCCTGTTCCGCACCCCCACCAAGATCGCCCGGGTCCGCGCCACCGCCTACCTCACCCGCAAGGGGCTGTTTGCCCACGAGGCGGTGCCCATCGACGTGCTGATCAGCCCCGAGCAGGTGGTCACCGATCATATCCGCCGGCTGATCGAACACCCCGGTGCGCTGCAGGTGCTGGAGTTCGCCGGCGGGCTGGTGCAGCTGGTGGCGGTCAAGGCGTTCTACGGCGGCCCCCTGGTGGGCCAGGACCTGGGCTTCCTGCGCCGCCACATGCCCAGCGTCGATACCCGGGTGGCAGCCATCTACCGGCGCAACCGGCCGATCATCCCCCGCGGCGACACCGTCATCGAGGCCGACGACGAGGTCTTCTTCATCGCCGCCCGCCGCGATATTCGTGCGGTGATGAGCGAACTGCGCCGGGTCGACCGGGACTTCCGCCGGGTGATCATCGCCGGCGGCGGCAACATCGGCGAGCGCCTGGCCGAGCACCTGGAGCATAGCCACCAGGTCAAGATCATCGAGCACGGCATCGAGCGCTGCACCGTGCTCGCCGAGCGCCTCGACCGCACGGTGGTACTGCACGGCAGCGCCACCAACAAGCGGCTGCTGGAAGAGGAAAACATCGAGGACTGCGATATCTTCTGTGCGCTGACCAACGACGACGAGGTCAACATCATGTCGTCCATGCTGGCCAAGCGCATGGGAGCCAAGAAGGTGCTGACGCTGATCAACAATGCCGCCTATGTGGACCTGGTCCAGGGGGGCGAGATCGACATCGCCATCTCGCCCCAGCAGGCCACCATCGGCAGCCTGCTGACCCATGTGCGACGCGGCGATATCGTCAACGTGCACTCGCTGCGCCGCGGGGCTGCCGAGGCCATCGAGGCGATTGCCCACGGCGACATGCAGTCCTCGCGGGTGGTGGGGCGCGCCATCGGCGATATCGACCTGCCCAGCGGCACCACCATCGGCGCCCTGGTCCGTGGCAAGGAGGTGCTGATCGCCCACGACGACGTGGTGGTGGAATCCGGCGACCACCTGATCCTGTTCGTGATCGACAAGCGCCGCATTCGCGAGGTGGAGCGCCTCTTCCAGGTCGGGCTGACCTTCTTCTGATGCCAACGGGGCGCCTCTTGATATCACGACGCTGCTTCGCGCCTATCGTACTGATGCTTATGGTACAGGCGCCTGTCGCCAGGGGGGGCACCGCATGAGCCTGCGTATCATTCTGCGCATCCTGGGCATGCTGCTGATGATGTTCAGCCTGACCCTGGTGCCGCCGATCCTTATCTCGCTGCTGTTCGGTGACGGCCAGTGGGATGCCTTCGTCATCGCGATCATGATCACCGTAGTGACGGGGCTGGTGATGTACCTGCCCAACCGCTTGGCTCGCAAGGAGCTGCGCACCCGCGACGGCTTCCTGATCGCCGCGCTGTTCTGGAGCGTACTGGGGCTGTTCGGCTCTCTGCCGCTGATGCTGACCGGCGACGCCGCCCTCTCGCTCACCGATGCCGTCTTCGAGTCCTTCTCGGGGCTGACCACCACCGGTGCCACGGTGATCACCGGCATCGACTTCCTCCCCGAGTCGATCCTCTATTATCGCCAGCAGCTGCAGTGGTTGGGCGGGATGGGGATCGTGGTACTGGCGGTGGCGATCCTGCCGACCCTGGGCGTCGGGGGCATGGCCCTCTACCGCACCGAAATTCCGGGGCCGCTGAAGGATTCCAAGCTCACCCCGCGCATCACTGAGACCGCCGCAAGG
>NZ_AZQX01000155.1:0-5481 GCF_000568385.1 Halomonas sp. BC04 | reverse complement strand
GCGACCGAATCACGGCCGCTGAGGGGTTTTCGTGCTGCGCGGGGAGGGCCATGTCGGTTTACCTGCGTATATGGTTTTGATTTTTATAGAGTTACATCAGTGGCATAGATGGGCTATCCCTCTAAGGAATACTATATACATTTTAATTAGGATGGCCACAATCAAAGATGGGCAAGTCCCCTCTCTAACGGTGTCGGCGAGAGAAGCAAGCACGTCTTGGCAGGCAAAGGTAGTCGTCCCACCCAGGACCTGCCAGGGCGTCGCCAGGTGTATCAACACTCCCCCCTGACGAACGAGACAGGCGTTCATAAGAAGGTGCGATGATGGTCGGCAGTCATGTCTAAGGTATCAGGACGTGGCCGGCTGCCAGTGAGCTCGATTGCGGCCGGCCTCCTTGGCGGCATAGAGCCCCTGGTCGGCGCGCTTGATAGCCGGCTTCAGGGTACTTTCCCCGGCACAGATCAACGTCACGCCCAGCGAGGCGGTATAGGCCAGGGTGGCGTCTTCCATCCCGGCCTGCCCGACCCTGGCGGGAGTCGTGGCTACCGCCTTACGTAGTCTCTCGGCGACCTCCAGGGCCTGCTCCCGATGCGTGTCGGGGAGTAGCACTGCGAACTCCTCGCCGCCCATGCGGCACAGTACGTCGCCGTCGCGCAGCAGCGCTCGGGCCGTGTTGGCGAAGGCCTGCAGCACCAGGTCGCCCACATCGTGCCCGTGGGTGTCGTTGATACGCTTGAAGTGGTCAAGGTCGATGGCGATCAGCGACAGCGGTGCGCCGCTGCGCTGGGCGCGGGCAATCTCCATGGCCGCTTGGCCCTCCAGGTAGCGGCGGTTGCCCAGTCCGGTGAGCGGGTCGGTGAGTGCCTGTTTCTCCAGCCGCGCCTCCAGTGCCTTGCGCTCGCTGAGGTCGAACACCGTGGCGCGGGAGTACTGGAAGCCCTCCTCGGTAACCTGGGCAGTGCCTGAATCGCCACCGGCAGGCGGGTGCCATCGCGGCACAGCAGCTCGCACTCGGCGCTGCCCTCCTGACCCTCGCCCAGTACTTGCTGAAAGGCGGCATCGAAGGCCGCTCGGGTCTCCGGAGTAATGAAGTCACGGTAAAAGCGCCTGTCGATCACCTCGTCGGCGCGATAGCCCAGCCAGCCAAGTTCGGTGCGATTGATCTTGATGACCCGGCCGTCGCTGTCCAGCGAATGGTAGCCGCAGGGGGCGTGCTCGTAGAGGTCCTGGACCTCGCCGGCGTACTGACGGGCCTCGCGGGAGAATGTCAACGCCCGCTGCCTGAGCCCACGCAGGCGGTGATCACTGAGCACCCAGAACACCCCGAAGGCCACCGACAGCAGGTAGACCAGGGCGATGGCCAGCAGCTGCACCGGGTGCTCCTTGAGCAGCTCCCAGAGGCTGGGCCGCGGCACCAGGATGCCGAGCCGCCAAGGTTGAGTCTCCGCCTCACTGAGGATCATGCCGGCCTGGCTGCGGTAGTGCTGAGTACGCAGGTCGTGTTGGCGAAAGGCGAGCAGGTGCTCGTCCAGGGTGGCCGTGCCCTGTGGACGGGTGGCCATGGCGGTCCCGGCGTCACCCCAGCGCGCTGCCAGCGGTTGGCCGAAGCTCTCGCCTGGGCCGTCGGCGTCGGGCAGCAGCCACTTGCCCTGGGCATCCACCAGCAGGGCCTGGCCTGAGCCTGCCTCGCGGGCATGGAGTAATGAGGCAGTGAGTCGGGACCAGTCGAGGGTGAACAGCAATACGCCCAGACGCTCGCCCTGGTCATCGACGATCGGTGTGGCGATGTCGATGACGGTGGTCACCGGTGATGACTCTTCTCCGGAGGCGCCCAGCCGCGGCGGGGAGACATAGAGGTCGCGTGACTGCAGGGTCATGGCCTGGCGGAAGGCGGGTGTGTCGCCATGGTCGATGACTGGTGGCCTCGGCAGCAGGGGCACCGTTGAGGTGGCGACCCACTCCTTTCCCTCGGGGTCGATTACCGCCAGGTGGGTATAGCGACCGAAGTGGGTCAGCAAGGTGTCGAACAGCGCTGCCAGCTGCTCCCAGTCGCCCTGCGCCGCCAAGCCCCACGTCGGCGTCTGGGCGGCTGCTTGTCGGGACAGGAAGCGCTGCAGCAGCGGGTACTCCGCGGTGGCCAGCACTTGGTTGAAGCTCTCGTTCATGCCCTGGAGCAGCAGGGCATATTCGGACGCGAGCAGCGACTCGGCCGATCGACGCTTGCCGTCGACCCGCTCCTCAAGGTGTGAGGTGACGATCGGGCTCAGTGCCAGGGTGACCAGTGTCATGGGGAGTAGGGTGGCCAGCGTCAGGCGGGCCCAGAGGGGGTTGGTAATCATGGGCAGAACCTCGAATCAGGTCAGCCGCAATCCGTGCAGGCGAGTGGTCAGGAGGTCAGGCGCAGGGCGGCAAGGGCCTCCTCGCTGAGCGAGCGCAGTATCCAGCAAAAGCCGCGTAGTGTCATCCCGGCACATGACGAAACCCATATGGCGCGTGTGCCTTGCCCGTCAGGGCACGCTCGGCCACTATCCTCCGCATGGAGGGCGGTGGGTGATGAAAAGAGTGCCTACTCCCAGAATGCAGCGGTATGGAGATATGGCAGTGCTCGATGAATTGGCGTTGATGGAGGTACAGCAGCAGGTCCATGAACGCATCGCACAGCAGGACCCGCTTGAAGAAACACTTGACGCCATTGCGCGCTGGATCGAGGTGATGCTGCCGGACGCCATCGTGGCCTTCATGCGCTTCGATTCCCGGCGGAAGACGCTTAGCCTCATCGCCAACCCGCGTTTCTCCAAGGCCTACCAGGACCGCCTCCAGGCGGTGCCCATTGGCCCCGACGCGGCCTCCTTCGGCTGCGCGGCCTTCCGCCGTGAGCCGGTGATCACCGAGGACATCCGCAGCGACCCGCGCTGGGCGGCGTTTCGCGATGCTGCTCAGCGTGAGGGGCTGCGCGCCTGCTGGTCGAATCCCGTGCTGACTGCCGAGGACGAGCTGCTCGGCACCTTTGGTCTCTACTTCCGCGATCCCAATCATCCTACCGAGGTGAGTCGCCGACGGATGAGGCAGGCCGCGGCGCTGGTGGCCCTGGCGATCCTGCGTGATCGCGATGCCACCAACCATCGGGTGCTGGCTGAATGGCACCGCTCACTATTCGTGAACCACCCCGACGGGGTCTACGAGTTCGACCTGGAGGGGCGCTTCCAGCGCGGTAATGCGTCGCTCACGCGTATCACGGGATACCCCGAGGAAGCCTGATCGGGCGGCACTTCAATGAGTTCATCGAACCAGACTATCGTGAGCTGACCCAGGCCGGGTTTGATATCGCCAGGCAGGGTGGGTCGCGTCATTATGAGACCATGGGCACCCACCGCGACGGATATCCGTATCGGCTGGAAATCCTCAACTTCCCGGTCACCATCGATGGTGAGGTGGTGGGCGTCTATGGCATCTGCCGCGATATCACGGCCCGTAAGCAGGAGGAAGAGGAGCGCCGTCTGCTGGAGCGTGGTATCCAGGCCACGCCCAACGCGGTGCTCATGGCCGATGCCACGGAGCCCGACTTGCCGCTGGTGTATGTCAACGACGCCTTCTCCGCCATCACCGGCTATGCGCCCAAGGAGGCGCTGGGGCGCAACTGCCGCTTTCTGCAGGGGCCGGACACCGATCCCGAGGCCATCATCGCCCTCCGCTGGGCCATCAGCGAGCAGCAGTCTGCCGATGTCACCCTGCGCAACTACCGCAAGGACGGCACACCGTTCTGGAAACACCTCTCGCTGAGTCCCGTGTTCGACGAGGCGGGCGCCTGTACTCACTATATCGGCATTCAGCAGGACATCACTCTGCAGCGCGAGCAGGAAGATCAACTGGCTTACCATACCACCCATGACCTGCTGACCGGCCTTCCCAACCGGACCGCCTTCGATGAACGCTTGCAGGAAGCCTTCGCGCGGGTCCAGGAGGAGCCGGGGCTGCTGGTGGTAATGCACCTCGATCTGGATGGTTTCAAGACGATTAATGATGGTCTGGGCTACCACATTGGCAACCAACTGCTGGTGGCGGTGGGCGAGCGCCTGCATCAGGTAGTGGGCGAGGGCGACACCCTGGCCCGCATGACCGGGGATGAGTTTATCCTGCTGTTTACCAACCTCGACGATCGCCAGGCTGGTGTTGAGATAGCCGAGCGGGTGCTAAACACGCTCTCTCAGCCCTTCATGGTCGAGGGCAAGCCGTTGCACATTAGTACTAGCATCGGCATCGCCTGCAACGGCGAGAGTGTAGCGTATGCCTACGAGCTGATGCAGTGCGCCGACCTAGCGGTGGCCGATGCCAAGCAGCAGGGCCGCAACACCTGGCACTGGTATCAAGGCGACCAGCAACGGCTCACCGAGGAGGCGGTACTGTTGCGCCACGACCTGCATACAGCGTTGCATGAGGATCAGTTCGAGCTCTACTACCAGCCTATCGTGGAAGCGGTAAGCGGGCGTATCCGCGGGCTGGAGGCGCTGATTCGCTGGCATCACCCGAAGCGCGGGATGATCTCGCCCGGGGTGTTCATCCCTCTGGCCGAGCAGACCGGCCAGATCATCCCCCTGGGGCGCTGGATCCTGCGTCGTGCCTGTCAGGACGCGGCCGCCATGCGCGATACCGGTGGGCTGGTAATGCCGGTTGCCGTGAACATCTCCTCGCTGCAGTTCCGGCGCGATGGTTTCCTGGCCGACGTTCGGACGGCACTGGAGGAAGCCGACCTGCCGCCCGAACTGCTGGAGATAGAGGTCACCGAGAGCGTGCTGATCGACGGTGCAGTGAGAGCCATCGAACTGATCAACACGCTCAAGGCCATGGGCGTCCGTGTTGCACTGGATGACTTCGGTACTGGCTTCTCCAGCCTCAGCTATCTGCGTGACCTGCCGATCCACAAGGTCAAACTCGACCGCGCTTTCATTCAGGACATCGCCACCAACCGCAGCAATGCTGCCATCGTGCAGGGCATCATCGCTATGGCCCACCACCTGGACCTGGTGGTGGTCGCCGAAGGCATCGAGGAGCGGGAGCAGCAGCTAGACCTGGTGCGGCGCAACTGCGACTTGCTGCAGGGCTACTACTTTGCCAAGCCAATGCCGCGTGAGGCTGTCATGGAGTTGCCAGAGACGCTACCCGCGCCTGTCGGGGGGTGAGGTGGGCAGAGGGGGCTATTCGGGTAGCCCTAGCCTGGCATCCAATCTCCGGGCAGTGTGTAAAGAAAACCAAGGTTTTCCTTCTGTCGGTGGAGGCTGTTATGGTCGAGCGGAAAGGATGCAGTGCCGCTGATGTTCAGAGGGCGGCTATCGAGCTTTTTGAAGGTAACCGCGTAGCAGCGGAGCACTGGTTACATCGCGAGGTCGTGGGGCTTGGAGGGAAGCGCCCTATCGATGTCATGGAGAGGGATCCCCAGCAGGTGATGGACCTGATCGGTCGTCTCGAGCATGGGGTGTTCACCTG
>NZ_AZQX01000154.1:0-21589 GCF_000568385.1 Halomonas sp. BC04 | reverse complement strand
CGCGAGGTGCTGGTGGTGGTCTCGGCGCTGGCGGTGCAGGACCCCCGGGACCGGCCGGCGGAAAAACGAGAGGCCGCCGATCAGGCGCATCGACGCTGGCAGGATCCTGATTCCGATTTCGTCGCGCTGCTCAATCTCTGGCATGGCTTCGAGGCCGCGCGTGACGAGTTCTCCGGCAACCGGCTGCGGCGCTGGTGCAAGGAGCACTACCTGAATTACCTGCGCCTGCGTGAATGGCATGACACCTTTCGCCAGCTGCGCCAGTTGCTGCGCGAGATGGAGATCGAGGTCCCTCCTCCCACGCGGACGACGAATGAGGCCGAAGACGAGCAGGCCAGGGAGCGGGCATATCGCGAGAGCGCCGTGCAGCTGCACAAGGCGCTGCTTCCCGGGCTGCTGTCCCACCTGGGCCTGCTCACCGAGAACCGTGAATACCTGGGCGCGCGCAACCGCAAGTTCGTCATCCACCGGGATCGGGACTGGCCAGGAAATCGCCCAAGTGGTTGATGGCCTTCGAGCTGGTGGAGACGTCGAAGCTGTTTGCCCGCACGGTAGCCAGGATCGAACCGCAGTGGATAGAGCCCCTGGCCGGTCACCTGGTCAAGCGCACCTACAGCGACCCCCACTGGGAAATGAAGCGTGCCCAGGTGGTGGCCAATGAGCAGGTGACCCTGTTCGGGTTGCCCATCGTCTCGGGTCGCAAGGTCCACTATGGTCCCATCGCCCCCGGCGAGGCACGGGAGCTGTTCCTGCGTCGCGCCCTGGTGGAAGGTGAATTCCGTACCCGGGGGGCCTTCTTCGACCACAACCGCGCATTGGTCGAAGAGGTCGAGGGACTCGAGGATCGCGCCCGAAAGCGTGATATTCTGGTCGATGAAGAAACGCTGTTCGCTTTCTACGATGCCCGCATTCCCGCCGAGATACACAACGGCAAGGGGTTCGAGCATTGGCGGCGCAAGGTCGAGCGTGACGATCCCGACATTCTCAAGTTCGACCGTGATGCTCTGCTGGCCCGTGACGCTGAAGAGATCACCCAGGCGCACTACCCAGATGAACTGGTATTGAATGGAGTACGCTACCCTCTGAGCTATCGTTTCGAGCCGGGCGCGCCCGATGATGGCGTAACCCTGACGGTGCCGGCAGCCATGTTGCCCCAACTGCCCCTGGCACGCCTGGAGTGGCTGGTGCCGGGGCTGCTGCGCGAGAAATGCATAGCGCTGCTGAAGTCGCTGCCCAAGTCGCTACGTCGCCAGGTGGTGCCGATTCCCGACTGGGTGGATGCTGCGCTCGAGGCACTGGCGCCCGACGACATTCCGCTAACCGAGGCTCTGGGCGAGTTCCTGCGCCGCAAGACCGGGGTGCGGGTCCACCCGGACGATTGGCGTACGGAGCAGCTCGAGCCGCACTTGGTCATGAACCTGAAAGTCGTCGACCATGAGGGGAGGACACTGGGAGAGGGGCGAGATGCCCGAGCCTGGAGCGTCGCTTCGAGGCGGCTGCCGGGGAGGGGGCCAGAGCCCTGGCTGCGGAAGCCAGTGCGGCTCACGCCGTCACGGAGCTCCCCAGGGAGCCGTTGCCCGAATCCCGCGTGACCACCCAGGCCGGGATACGGGTCGAGGCCTATCCCGCCCTGGTGCCCGATGGCGATGCCTTCCGCATCGAACTCTTCGATCACCCGGGCAAGGCCGAGCGGGCTCACCGTCTTGGCGTGGCGAGGCTGGCCATGGCAAGGCTCCCGGACCAGGTCAAGGCCATCGAACGTCTGCCGGGGCTCAACACCTGTGCGCTGCTGTTTGCCAAGGTGGGTAGCAAGCGACAGCTCAACGAGGATGTGGTGGAAGCCGTATTCACCCAGGTGTTGACCACGTCGCCCCTGCCGCGCTCCCAGGATGAGCTGGCGACTCGAATCAGCCGCAGTTCCGCTGAGCTCCTGCCCCACGCCGAAGCCCTGGTCGCTACCCTGCAGGCCGGCCTCGAAGGGCACCTGGCAGTGACCAAGGCGTTGAAGGGCAATCTCAGCTTGGCCCAGGCCCTGGTTTACAGTGATATCAAGGCGCAGATGCAGCGCCTGGTGCATCCGGGGTTCGTGGGAGAGGCCGGCGAGTGGCTCTTTGAATACCCACGCTACATGGAGGCGGCATTGATCCGGCTGGAGAAGGCGCCTCGGGAGCGCATGCGCGACCAGATGCACATGCAGATGGTGCAGGACCTCGAGGCGCGCCTTGCGGCACGGCGCGAGAGTCAACGGCGTGGGGGGCACGAGGAACCGGCTCTGGTCGAATTCGGCTGGTGGATCGAGGAGCTGCGGGTCTCCCTGTTCGCCCAGCAGCTCGGCACCCGGATGCCGGTATCCACCAAGCGCCTGGAGCGGCGCTGGGCAGAATTGACTGGGTCAAGGCCGGCCGGCGGCTGACGTGAAGAGGAGCCAGGCAGCGGGGCTCCAGGACGATGGGGCATCGGCGAAGCCGGTGTCCGGTACAGCATACGTGGCCAGGTGGCCGCATGAGGGAGAACACCATGACAGACGTCGTGATCACCGGCACTGGGTTATTCACGCCGGAGCACGCCATCGACAACGATGCCCTGGTGGCGTCGTTCAACCGCTGGGTCGACGCGGAAAATGGCCGCAACGCAGCCGCTATCGAGGCCGGCGAACGGGAGCCGCTGGCTCACTCCAGCAGCGAATTCATCGTCAAGGCCTCCGGTATACATAGCCGCTATGTGATGGATGCCGAGGGCATTCTCGATATCGAGCGTATGCGCCCGCACCTGCCTGAACGCGCCAACGACGAGCCATCGATTCAGTGTGAGATGGGGCTGGCGGCTGCACGGCAGGCCCTGGCAGCCGCGGGTGTTGAAGCCGGCGACATTGGACTGGTTATCGTCGCCTGCTCCAACCTGGAGCGACCCTATCCGGCCGTGGCGGTGGAGCTGCAAGCGGCGCTGGGTGCTGCCGGCTGTGCCTTCGATATGAACGTGGCCTGCTCTTCGGCCACGTTCGCTATCGACATGGCCACCAATGCCATACGGTCCGGAAACGTGAAGCGAGCGCTGGTAGTCAGCCCCGAGATCTGCTCGGCGCACCTCAACTTCCGTGATCGTGACAGCCACTTCATCTTTGGCGATGCCTGTACCGCCGTGGTGCTGGAAGACGCGGAGCTGGCCACCGCCGAGGTGCGCTTCGAGGTCCTCGGCACGCGCCTGGTGACACGCTTCTCGAATGCCATCCGCAACAATGCCGGCTTCCTCAATCGGGTCACCGACAGTGATCCTCAGGCGGTCGACAAACTTTTCGTGCAGGAAGGGCGGCGCGTGTTCAAGGAGGTCTGTCCCATGGTAGCGGCCCTGATCACTGACCATCTGGCTAGCCTCGAGCTCTCCGGAAACGATCTTTCCCGCCTGTGGCTGCACCAGGCCAACCACCACATGAATGACCTGATCGCGCGCCGGGTGCTGGGCCATGACCCCGACGCCATCCAGGCCCCGATCATTCTTGATCGCTATGCCAATACCAGTTCGGCAGGCTCGATCATCGCCTTTCATCTGCACCATGGGGATCTGTCCCCGGGCGCACTGGGGGTGGTCTGCTCCTTTGGAGCCGGGTACAGTGCCGGCTGCGTTGTGGTGCGTCGCCAATGATGCGGCCACTTCGGTTATCCATGAAGGGAGACTCTCGCGATGGCGAATAAGCGGACCGGCTCCGTCACACGGCCCTTGGTCGCCTTGATGACAATGGTCATGCTGGCCGGCTGTGCCAGCAACATACCGATCGAGGATCGCCATCCGGATGATCCCTGGGAGGGGTTCAATCGCCAGGTGTTCGCCTTCAACGACGCACTGGATCGTGCCGTTCTCAAGCCGGTTTCTCGGGGCTACCGCACCGTGACGCCCCAGCCTGTTCAGACCGGGGTGGGCAATTTCTTTTCCAATCTCGGTGAGATCCGTACCGCGCTGAATAGTCTGCTGCAGGGCAAGCCTGGCAATGCCGGCATCGCCACCTCGCGGTTCCTGATCAACACTACCGTCGGTATCGGCGGCCTATGGGATTTTGCGACCCATATGGAAATAACCGGGCGCGACGAGGATTTCGGCCAGACACTGGGGGTATGGGGGTGGGGCGAGTCGCGCTACCTGGTGCTGCCTCTGCTGGGACCGAGTACCGTGCGAGACACTGCCGGGCTGCCGCTTGACACCTATACTTATCCTCTCACTTATGTAGAAGATGACAAGGTACGCTACGGGTTGACCGCCTTGCGGGTTGTGGACATGCGCGCAGGGCTGCTCGATCAGGAAGAGCTGATACATGGTGACCGCTACGTCTTCATTCGCGATGCCTACCTGCAGCGACGGCGTTTCGAGGTCAGCGACGGAGAGCTGGGCGACGACCCCTTTGCCAGCGATGACTACGACTTCGATTTCGACGATGCGGACTTCGACGATTCTGATTTCGCCGATTGAGGCCTGATCCATGGATGCACCCAAGCCGTTGATTGGCGTACTCGATGAGCCCGGTGAGTATCGTGATTCACTGGCCGACACCATTGCCCGCGATGGCTTGGCGGTGCTTGCCGCCGAGCGACTCGAGGACCTTCCCGCCGAGACGGCGCTGGTCGTTGCCCATGCGCGGGCGGTGCCGAGCCTGGCCTGGGCGAGCCTGACCGAACGTCTACCGACGGTGGTGGTAAGCGACTCGCGCCTCGATGCCGACCTGTTGACGGCAGTGGACGTCGGTCTGGTGGACTATGTCGTCGAGCCCATGCGGCATGGGCAATTGCTGCGGCGAATGATTCGCAAGGCCATCGAGTTGCGCCGGCTGGAGGAGGAAAGAAACCTCGATCGCGAGCGCCTGGCCCAGTTGAACGAGCATCTGGAGGAGCTCAACGAGAGCCTGGAGACCCACCTGGCCCTGTTACGCCTGGACCAGCAGGCAGGCGGTCAGATCCAGCGCAAGCTGCTGCCTCCCCACCCCCAGACGCTGGGAGGCATCACCTGCGATTACTGGCTGGTGCCATCGCTCTACCTGTCGGGCGATTTTCTCGACTTTCAGCGCTTCGATGACCGCTACACGCTATTCTATTTCGCCGATGTGTCGGGCCATGGCGCTTCCTCGGCATTCGTCACGGTCCTGCTAAAGTACCTGTGTAACCGCTGGCTGAATGAGTGGGATGGAACGCAGCCGGACCATCTGCCGTCACACTGGCTGACGGCGCTCAATCGGGAGCTGCTGGATACCGGGATCGGCAAGCATGCGACACTGTTTGTCGGCGTGATAGACCATGTCGATCATTGGCTCTACTACTCGCTGGGGGCGCAGCTGCCGAAGCCGCTGCTGGTGGCTGATGGCACCGCCGTCGAATTGCCCGGTGAGGGAATGCCGGTCGGCTTGTTTCCCAATGTGGAGTATCCACGTTTGAGGTATAGGTTACCGGCGAACTTCACGTTATGGTTGTGCTCAGATGGAATTCTGGAATGCCTGCCGGGCGAGACGCTCGACATGAGGCTCAGGGAGCTGGAGCAACGTATCGTAACCTGTACTACGTTGGAACGACTTCGAGACAGCTTGGCCCTGAACCCTTCCGGCGATATCGATGCCGATGAGAATCACAGTGGCGAAGAGCTGCCCGATGACCTGACGATCATGATGTTGAGCGGATTTGGCGATGATCATTAATGAGGGCCGCGTAAAGGCAGCGTTCGACTCAGGTGTCTTCGTACTCAAGCTTTGCGGTGATGTGCGACTCACCCTGTGCGCCACGCTGGACACCCAGGCTCAGCAACTGGCGGAGACGCCTGGCCTCGAGACGCTGATCATCGATCTGCGCGAGGCAACCAATGTGGATTCCACTGCCTTGGGGTTCCTGGCCAAGGTGGCCATGGCGGTCAAGGATCGGATCAAGTACAAGCCCACCATCGTGGTGCACAATCCCGATGTGCAGCGCATGCTCGAGGTCATGGGCTTTTCCCAGTTCTTCAGCATGATGGAGACGCCCATCACCGAGTCCTGCGCTTTGTGCGAACTCCCCGAGGTGCCGGCCGACATGGAGGAAACCCGGCAGCGTATTCTCGAGGCACACCGCATCCTGATGCGCATGAACGAGCACAACCGCGAGGAATTCCAGCCACTCGTAGAGATGCTGGAAGCCCAGGAAGCCTCTTCGAAACAGCCCTGAGCCTCAGGCTACTGTTGCCCGCATCCGGGCTGACGTATCCCGCCAAGACGACCCACGCCCTGGCGGATGTGCTCAGGCTCTTCCCGCTACTTTCACGACGCCTGTTTCAACGCCGCTTTCTCAGCACGGTTTTCTCAGCCTCGTTTTCTCAACCCTGTTTTCTCAATTCCGCCAGCAGCGCCTCCAGCTTGCGCTGGTCGGCGGTGAACTTGCGAATCCCCTCCGCCAGCTTCTCGGTGGCCATGGCATCCTCATTGAGGGACCAGCGAAATTCGGCTTCATCCTGGGGTTCCGGGGCCGAGGTTTCGGCATCCATCGGCACCAGGCGACGTTCGAGGCGACCCTGGGTTTCCGCCAGTTCGCCAAGCAACGTCGGTGAGATGGTCAGCCGGTCGCAGCCTGCCAGCGCCTGGATCTCGCCCATGTTGCGAAAGCTCGCGCCCATGACGATGGTGCGGTAGCCATGCCCCTTGTAGTGTTCGTAGATCCGCTTGACGGATTTCACCCCGGGGTCGTTGTCACCGCTGAAGTCGCCATCCGGCCACTCTGCCTTGTGCCAGTCAAGTATGCGCCCAACGAAAGGCGAGACCAGCGTAACGCCGGCATCGGCACAGGCGAGTGCCTGGGTGAAGCTGAAGAGCAGGGTCAGGTTGGTGCGGATGCCTTCCCGCTCCAGCTGACGGGCGGCGCGAATGCCTTCCCAGGTGGCCGCGACCTTGATCAGGATCCGCTCCGGAGGTATGCCGTGGCGGTCATAGCGCTCGATCAGGGAGCGGGCGCGCGCCAATGTCGCGTCGGTATCGAAGGAGAGCCTGGCGCTGACCTCGGTCGAGACATAGCCGGGGACCAGCGCACTGATCTCACTGCCGATCTCCACAGCCACGGCATCCAGGGCATCATCGATATCGGTGCTGTGGCAGGCGATCTCCGCCATGCGGGCGCGTCGATTTTCCTGCTGTGCCGCCTGGAGAATCAGCGACGGGTTGGTCGTGGCGTCCTGCGGTGAGAAACGGCGGATCGTGTCGATATCGCCGGTATCGGCAACCACGGTACTCATCTGTTTGAGTTGTGAAAGCAGGTCCTCTGCCATTTGTGCTAGCTCCTGGGGTTGAGTATCCGGTCACTTTAGCAAGCGACCCGGAGTGGTAACAGGGTGATGCACGACAGGCGAGCCGACTTGGTCTATCATTAGCAGCCTACCAATGTGCGGACATCAACCGACAGGGAGCTGTCTTGACTCTCAATCCTCGCCGCGTGGCACTGCTGGTGGCGGCCAATACGGCGCTGGCGCCTTTTGCCATCGATGCCTACCTGCCCGCGATGTCAGCGCTTGCTGACAGCATAGGGGCCAGCATTCATCACACAGAGCTGTCGATCAGTGTCTTCCTGGCCGGCTTTGCCATCGGCCAGCTGCTTTTCGGGCCGCTTTCCGATCGGGTGGGGCGCAAGCCTGTCCTGCTGGGAGGGCTGGTGCTGTTCCTGCTGGCCAGCCTGGCTATCACCACCATTGGAACGCTGCCCGAGCTGCTTGCCTGGCGTTTCGTCCAGGCGCTGGGAGGGGGTGCCTGCGTGGTCAATTCAGCCGCGATAGTCCGCGACTGTTTCAGCGGCCGCGAGGCGGCGAGCGTGATGTCCACCATGGTCATGATCATGATGCTGGCACCGCTGGTGGCACCGGTGGTGGGGAGTGGACTGCTCTATCTCGCCGACTGGTGGCTGATCTTTGTCTTCCTGGCCGTGTATGCGGCCTTCCTGCTGTGGCTGATGAGCACCCGGTTACCCGAGACCCGGGACCCTGGCCAGCCCGTCGCATCCTTTCGCCAGGTACTGGCCAACTACGCCAGTGTCCTGCGCCATCGCGAGGCCATGGGCTACATCTGCGCCGTGGCAGCCTCCTTCGGCGGCCTGTTTGCCTTCATCACGGCATCGCCTATATCTACCTGGAGTATTTTGGCCTGTCGCCGGCCATGTACCCTGTGGTGTTCGGCGCCAATGTGCTGGTGATCGCGCTCTCCAATCGGGTGAACATTCATCTGCTGGTTCGTCGCTCGCCCCAGCAGAACCTGCATCTCGGCCTCAGCATCCAGTTGATCGCTGCCCTGGGGCTGGCACTGGCGGCGGCCCTGGGGGTTGCCTCGCTTCCCGTCGTCGTCCTGCTGGTTATGGTCTATGCCGGGATGATCGGCCTGATCACGCCCAACGCCATGTCGGCACTGCTCGATCACTTCGGCCATATGAGCGCCACGGCGACGGCCATGATGGGCGGGATCAAGTTCGGTTCCGCCGCACTGGCCGGTGTCATGGTCGGTATCTTCGAGATCGAGAGCCTGTGGCCCATGGTGTTGACCATGCTGCTGGCATCGCTGATCGGCAACCTGGGGTTGCGTCGGCTTGGGGGAACGCCGGCCCATGCTTGAGCCGCTGCAGTCATGGTTCGATCTGGAACTCACGGTCTGGCTGGGTTGTGCGCTGGTACTGTTGCTGGGGGCCTTCGTGCAACGTGCCACCGGTTTCGGCCTGGCGGTGGTAGGGGCACCGCTGCTATTGATGCTGGAGCCGCGCCTGGTGCCGGTCATCCTGGTGCTGTTCGGCTTCATGGTATCGCTCATGATGGTCAGGCAGTATCGGCATGAGATCCGTATCAGCGAGATCGGCATGGCGTTGGTGGGGCGGTTGCCCGGCAATGGGCTGGGCCTTTGGCTGCTGCTGACGGCCCCCATGGTCGTGCTCGAGAAGTTGATCGCCGCCAGCGTGCTGTTTGCCGTGGCAGTAACCCTGTTCCGGTTTCGCTTGCCGGTCAATTCGGCAAGCCTGTTCGGGGCCGGGGTATTGTCGGGTGTCTTCGGCACTGTGGCCGCCATCGGCGGGCCTCCCATGGTGCTCCTGTGGCACGGGCTCTCCCCGGATCGGTTGCGTGGCAATCTGGCGGCTTTCTTCATCATCACGTCCCTGCTGACCTTGGCGACGTTGGCACTCGCCGGCCAGGTTCGGCTATGGCATCTGGCGTTGGCGTTGACATTTCTGCCGGCGGTATTCGCCGGCAATGCCCTGGCGGATCGCATCGCCCATCGCCTCGATCGCCGTCTGCTTCAGGGGGCGTCGCTGTCGCTCTGTACCCTGGCCGCGCTCGGCTTGCTGATCTGATCGACCAGTGGCCAGAGCGCGAGACACGGCAAGTGCCCGCTTGGACTGACGCCATGGTCAGGGTGCGGTAGACTTGATGGTGAACTAGAAACCGGGAATGCGTCTTGATCTCTCTGGAACCCAACAGATTATTCAAATGCCTGGGTGATGAAACCCGGCTGCTGCTGACCCTGCTGATACTGCAGGAGGGTGAGCTGTGTGTCTGCGAAATGACCCACGTGCTGGAAGAGTCGCAGCCAAAGGTGTCGCGCCACCTGGCTCAGCTGCGTGCCTGTGGTGTGCTCAACGACCGCCGTGATGGCCAGTGGGTCTACTACGGCTTGAAGTCGGAGCTCCCGGCCTGGGCGGTGAAGTCGCTTGAGGCCGCGGCACAGGGCGAGGTGGAACGCCTGCGGCTTCTGCAGCAGCGCCTTGCCTCCATGGGCAACCGCCCGGAGCGACGCCTGGCCATGTGTTGACCTGTACTTTGGTGGAGAGGGCTGCTGTAGGAGCGCTGGTTCCCATCGCGACTGGCGCCGCAGGCGCTTGGCGGAGACGGCAACGTCAGTGGTGAATGCCAACGCTGGTAACACTGCCGGGAGGCCTTCGGCCTCCAGTCGTGAGCTGAAGCTTCCTCCTACAGCGCGGTAGTCGCCGACCTTGTTGGAGCGCTCGGTTCGGCGCCCCGACTTTGTGTCGCGACTGGCGCCGTCAGGCGCCTTGGCGGAGGCCGCAACGTTGGAGATGGTCGTGAATGTTGGCAACACCGCCGGGAGGTCTTCGGCCTCCAGTCGTGAGCTGAAGCTACTCCAACAGCGGTGTGGCACTGTCGGTGGAAAAATCAGCTGTTGGAGCGCTCGGTTCGGCGCCCAGACTTTGCGTAATGAGGCTCAGTTATCGAGTTCCACCCAGCGTATGGGTTGGTGTTCGATATTCCCATGGTCCGTTGTGGAGCCTGTCTGGACGGAGAGGATCTCCAACTGCCAGGTCACGGTCTTGCCGGCGAGGGGGTGGTTGCCATCCAGCATGGCGCCATTATCGGTCAGGGCTACCACCCTCAGTGAGAACCGACCGCGCTGGCCGCCTGGGGTCAACGTCATGCCGACCTTGATAGGGCGGCCGGGGGGCAGGTTGTCACGCACCGCCTCGAACACCAGCTCTGGTCGGTAAGGGCCGTAAGCCTGCTCAGGCGTCAGGGTCACCGTGATCCGATCACCCACCCGCTTGCCGAGCAGGGCTTGCTCCAGTGCCGGTAGCATCTGGCCGCTACCGTGGACATAGCTTAGCGGGCTCCCTGGCGGGGAAGCGGCGATCAACTGGCCGTCCTCTTCGGTCAAGGTGTAAGCGGCACTGACCTCACTCAAGGCGTGTATCTGCATGCTATGGCTCCCGTGCCTTTCCTTCATGAACCCTGCCTGTACGACACGTCAGCGCCCTTGTGCCCGTCCTCCAGTGGCTTTGGCCCGGCCCTCGAAGTATCCACTTCACTGCAGTCCGCACAGAGCATCAGGTGATCGGCAGTGAGTCCGGCTTGCTCCAGGCGCTGCTGCATTTCACTCAGGATTGCACCCGGTATGAACGCCGCACCGCAACGGCCACAGGACTGAGGGGCAGAGACGACAGCGGCATTCCCGTATTCATTGCCATCATCACTCGCTCGTTTGGCAACCGTTCCCTTGTCGCCATGTGGAGTATGGAAAGGGGACCCTTCCGCAGCATGCCGGTCGATCACTGGTTGCAGCCAAGCTAGCTCTTGCTGAAGCTGACGTTGGGTCAATTCCACCAGAAGCCGCCAGAGTCGCTGTTCGGGTCTCGCTTCATCGGCACATTCAACAATCTTCTGATGCAGTCCTTTCACGGCGGGGAGTGTGTAGTCCCGGGTCATGATGTAAAGATCCTGAAGTCGGGAAAGCCGTTCCGGCAGGGGCTCTTCGCCCATTTCGGTGCCGGCTTCACCTTGTGCTTCCAGAATCTGGCTCATGACCCAGGCATACCATTGCAGGTTAAGGGCGAGATGATCAGGCAAGTCGTGGAAGTCATCCCGTTTCGCCAGTTGATGACGGAAATAGAAGGCTTCGATCATACGGCTCCCTTGACCTGCCGCGGAACCGTCCAGATAGGCCCCCAGATTGAGCGGGGCGGGCGCAGGTGGCATCAGGAAAAGCTTGCTGTAGCCCACCAGCAGTTGCTGGGATGTGTGAATGCCCGTGAGCGCCTGGCCGAACTCATGTAGCCAGGTGTCGGACACGGCCGGCAGGCGAGTGGAGAGCTCCTGGAGGTCGGGCAGCAGCCCCCGGTGAAGGTCGTCCAGGGTTACCTGGGTGACCGGTGTGAGGAATGCCTTCGACAGACAAAGGTAAAGCTCGGCCGGGGCCATCAAGTCGGTGTCCTGGATCATGGCAACTCCATGAACAGGGCCTGCCCCCTGGGCAGGCCGGTTGATCGAATCGTCATTGTCAGGTTGCCGCTGCCTCGCCCGCGCCAGACGGTTGATCCTTGATTGGCTGGGGTTCGGCGGGTGCTGATCACTGAACTGCCTTGCATGTCGCCCAGGTTGAAGAATTTCTCGCCCAGAAGGTAAAGCACGAAGAACAGCGACCAGCCGGCAATGGTCAGTGCCCACTCGGTTGCGGAGGGGGTGTAGCTCAGCAGATTGGGCTCCCAGGTACCCCTGAAGAGGGGGACGACCTGCCCGCCGACCACGAAGTAGAAGCGTTCGGCAAACAGCCCCAGGAATACCAGACCCGAGACCAGCACCTGAATGTCCATGCGATTGCGCAGCGTGGTGCTCAGCATCAGCACGAAGGGCAGCAGGAGGCCAAGCAGCAGTGCCGCGTTGTACCAGGGCGATGCAAACAGGTATTCGCTCCAGACCAGGCTGATTTCCGGGTTGTTGGTGTACAGGCCGGTGATGGCGCGTGCGGCGATGAACAGCAAGGTGCCGCCGATCAGTGCCGCAAACAGCTTGGGCAGTGCCCCGGTCAGCAATGCCTGAAGGGCCTGGGGCATGCGCTCACGCTTGAATCCATAGGCCAGGTAGACGAAGAACACCAGGGCGGCGACGCCACTGGTGATGCCTGTAAAGTAGAAGTAGATCGGCAGCAGGGCATCGAACCAGAACGGACGCATGCTCATCATGCCGAAGATCAGCGCCAGGTTGCCGCTGGCCAGCAGGACACCGATGAAGGAGGCGATTCCCACCTGCTTGCTGGTCTTGCTGTCCCACTCCCCTCCCTGCAACTTGCTGAACTTCCATAGAATGAACAACAGGTCCAGGGCATAGAACACGCCCATCCAGAACATGGCCGACTGCACCTGCAGGTTGAGCGGGATGGCCCACAGCATGCGGAACACGTTGCCCAGCTCCAGCGCCAGAACCGCCATGCCGGAAATCAGTACGATGAAGGCGAGGAAGATGCAGCGCTTGGCGATGGGATAATACTGCTTGAAACCGAATACCAGCGGCAGCGAGGCGATCAGCCCCAGTCCTGACGATGCCAATGCGAAATAGAGGTAAGTGGCAATCGGCTGTCCCCAGGGCAGGGTGGAGCTGGTGTTGAAGGAGGTGTGGCCGGTATTGGCCAACTGCGTTACACCGAAACCCAGGCTCGCCAGAAGTACGATGGCGGCAGCGACCAGGAGGGCCGATCCCAGCTTGCCCTGAAGCGCATTAGGTGAAGTGGAAGTCCTCATGCGTCATCCCCCCTGTCTGCTGGTGTAAAGGCCGGTACACTCGCTCCGGCGCCAAGATAGTAGACCTGCGGCCGGTTGCCGGTATGGTCCTTGAGTCGCACGCCATGCTTGTCGCCGATCAGCTGGTTGACCTGGCTCTCGGGATTGTCCAGGTCGCCGAAGTAGCGCGCCTTGGGGGCGCAGGTGCGCACACAGGCGGGCACGTACTCCTTCACGGCGGGATTGTCCTCGTCGAGGTCGGCCACGCCTTCCGGTGCATGCTTTACCTTGTGGTAGCAGAAGGTGCATTTCGATACGACGCCCTTGGGCTGAATGCCGATGCCACGGCTCCAGTCCTCTTCCGGGTTCTGGTAGGGCGGACTCCACAGTTGGCCGTTCTCGCTCGGGTAGGCCTCGCGGATGTCCGGTTCGATCAGCGGCTTTTCGTCGGAATAGAAGCGCACACCATAGGGGCAGGCTATCATGCAGTACTTGCAGCCGATGCACTTGTTCCAGTCGACGAAGACGATGCCACCGGCATCCGGGTCCTTGTAGGTGGCCCGGGTCGGGCAGACATGCACGCAGGAGGGGTTCTCGCACTGCATGCAGGGCCGCGGCAGCCATTTCATCTGGGCGCTGGGATACTCGCCCTCGTGGTAGAAGAGCACGTCCTGCCAGCTCTCCCCCGGCAGGGTGTTGTTTTCCATGGAGCAAGCCGTGGTACAGGCCTGGCAGCCCGTGCACTTGTCCAGGTCGATGACCATTCCCCATTTTGCCATGGTGATGACTCCTCAAGAATTCGGTGACCGTGGATCAGGCGCGCTCGAGTCTGACCTTGCCGGTGTAGTAGCTGGCGAGGCCCGAGATCGGGTCGGACACATTGGCCGTCACTTCGCCGGAGTGTCCCGGACCGCGCCCCTTGGCCCAGCGCCCCTGGGCCCAGTGGCCGAACTCGAAGGGCAGCACCAACGTGTCCGGGCGGTGGGCGGCCACGAAGCGGCATTCGGCCTCGATGCTGCCCACGTCGGAGGTGATCCTCACCCGGTCGCCGTTGCGGATGCCTCGCTCCCGGGCGGTACGCGGATGCACCTCCAGGTAGACGGTGTCGCGGCCGCCGACGATGGGTTGGTGGATGGCGATGTTGTGCGGAACGTTGGCGCCGCGGCCCTCGGCGTGCAGCGGGGTCTTGGGGGTGACGAAGTAGAGGTCGCCGTCGCCGCCGCTGTGCTGCGGCTCTACCCACTGGATCAGGCCTGCGCGCTCGCGAGGAATACCCATTTCCGTCTCGATGTAGTCGGCGTTGGCCTCCAGGAACCCGGACTTGAACTCGAACTTGCCGGAGGGTGTCCTGAGCAGCTTGGCCTTCACCTCCTCGGGACTCATCTGCAGGGTGTAGTCGAGGCCGTCCCACTCATAGAAGCGTCCGCGCTCCAGCCGCCAGTGATAGGGCTTCTTGTACCAGACGCCCTTCTCCTTCCAGCTCTCGAAGTCGTTCACACCGTTGTCGCCGGGGTTGTCGGCGAAGCCGGCGGCACGATGGCGCAGCACATTCTCGACGCTGTCGAGTTCCCGGTAGTATTCGCCCGCCGGGCCATCGAGCCGCTTGCCGATGCCGATCAAGATGTCGCCGAAGTGGCGGGTGTCGTAGATCGGCTCCACCGCCGGCACCCTCAGGGCGGTCATCGGCCAGCCCTCGAAGGGGTAGGTGGGCGAGTCCTGCAGCCGCTCCAGGTAGGTCGAATCCGGCAGGATCAGGTCGGCATACATGGCGGTCTCGCCGGGGAACGGCGAGGTGTCGATGACGAAGACATCCTTGAAGGCTTCTTCCCATACCTTGGGATCCGGCGCGGTCCATATCGGGTTGGTGTAGAAGAACATGGCGGTGTCGAGCTTGTAGGGGTCGCCCGCGAGATGGTTGGGTCCGGTCTCCTGCATCATATGACTGGTCATGGGCCAGCGTTCGGTACGTGCCATGTCGATGCGGGGCTGGTCCTTCCAGGCGCCGTTGCGGGCATAGTCGTCGAGGTAGTCATCGGCGTTGACCGGCAGGTCGCCGTAGGGCACACCCATCTGGTAGCCGAGGCCGCCCTTGGCGAACAGCGAGCCCACCAGGGCATTGAGGGCATGAATGGCCATGCCGTTGTAGGTGCCGTTGGTGTGGCCGGTGGGGCCGCGCTCGAACAGTGCCACGGCGGGGCGGGTCGAGCCGAACTCCATGGCGGTCTGGCGGATGTGCCGGGCGGGGATACTGGTGACCGCCTCGGCCCACTCCGGCGTGCGATCCTTGAGCTCCTGGTTCCACCACTTGGTCAGACCGTGGACCCAGTTCTCCTCGAAGGAATCCTCGGGAATCGCCTCGCCGCTGACGAAACGGCGCGAGGCCTGGTAGAAGTCGCCGACGAACTCCTTGTCCCATAGCCCCTCGGTGAGGATCACATGGGCCACCGCCAGGGCGAAGGCGCCGTCGGTGCCGGGCTTGATGTATAGCGCCCGGTCGGCGGCCGCCATGGTGGGGTTCATGCGCACGTCGACGCAGGTGACGCGGGTCTTGGGGCTCTTGCTGCGCATGTGCCCCCACATCTGCATCACGTTGTTGTAGGGGCGGAAGGCCTCGAGGAAGCTCGCCCCCATGATCAGCAGGTAGTTGGTGTTGCGGTAGTCGTAGGAATTGTAGGAGTCGTTGCCGTCGGTAGCGCGCTTGGCCCGCTTGGAGCCCTCGGCGCACATGGAGGCATGGCCGATGGCGGAATTGGGTGTGCCGTAGAGTTTTCCGAAGTCGCCGTAGAGGCCGGCATCCGACGCCCCCCAACCACGGCCGTAGAAGTGCGCGAAGCGATGAGACTCGCCACGCTCGCGGAGCCCGTTGAGACGCTCGGCGACAGTATCCAGCGCTTCGTCCCAACTGATCGGGACGAAGCCGGGATCCTCGTCGCGCCCCTTGTTGGGATTGGTGCGTTTCATGGGGCTCTTGAAACGGTCCGGATCGTAGAGGAAATAGGTGCCCAGGTGCCCCTTGGGACACAGCTTGCCGTTGGCAATGGGGTTGCCGGTGTCGCCGTAGATGGCATGCACCCGGCCATCGGTGGTGTAGACGTCGATACCGCAGCGAGCGGGGCACTGGGCACAGATGTTCTTGGTGACCACGGTTTCACCGCGAGGCGTCTGGGCGCGAGCTTCACTGGCAGAGGTCAGCCCGGTCAGGCCAGTGATCCCGGCCGTCACAGCGCCAGCCGAGGCGCCAACCGCAGCCGACGATTGCAGGAATCGCCGTCGGTTGATGAGTGTCTGAAACAGTTTCATAGGATCTCCCCTCACGGTTCGCGTCTTGTTCTATAGGATCCGTCGGTAGAACGGCTCCGGTGGTCCCACTCTGTCTTGATGATCAATTCTCCTGGCCCTGTCAGTGGAACAGGCTGCGAAAGCTATCCTGAAGCAGCTCCTTTTCCCTCCGGCAGGCTGGACATTCCGTTGTGGCATCCTCGCCAGCGCTATCCATGCATGCGAAATCGCGTTGGCAGCTCATGCAGCGAGTCGTCGCCTGTTGGCGCAATGTCCAGGGCAGCGCTCTTGGACCGGCGACGAGCGTAAGTGCCTTTTCCGGACACGCTGTAATGCAGTGGCCGCAGTCGAGGCAGGCCAGCGGATCGAATGCCAACTCTCCGGCCTCATTTACCTGCAGTGCGGTCGTTGGGCAGACCCGTGCACAGACGCCATGTGCCTGGCAAAGCTGCTGATCCAGCACGAGGTTGGGCAGGTTCAGTTGGGTACCGGGATCGATGTCTTGAGCCGCGGTTGCCAGTCGCTGGTTTCTGCGGGCTTCGGGATAGGCATGCCGAGCAGGTATCTCAGGCTGGCTCGATGGGGTATCCCCCAGCAAAAAGCGGCGCCGGCTCAGCGTAGCCGTGCTGGCGCTGGCAAACGGCAGGGCTTCGGTGAAGACGACGGTGGCCAGTGCCTGGGCCTGGGGCAGCCAGGAGTCTTCGTGTGAGGGCGCTGCGACACAAGAGGCACAACTCTCAGGCAGGAGTAGTGTCAGCTCGGCAGGAGTCGCCGAGGCCTTCAACTCCCAGAGCCTGTCAGGCCCCAAGGAACGCAGGCAGTGCAGCGTGTGAGGTGAGGAAAGATCGCTGCTGACCCGGTGACATCTCAGCACCACCTTGCCGTCACTCCCACCCGATGCGATATCCTGAGCCAGACTGTCAACGTCCTGGCTGATCAGCGCTTCCGTGGGGCAGGCCGCAACGCACTGCGCGCAGCCGTGGCAGGCATCACTGGCCAGCAGGCGCAAGCTTGACCCCTGCGCTGTTTCCTCTTCCACGAAGCCAAGGGCGTCAGCCGGGCATGCCGCCTGGCATCGGTTGCAGTCGAGAGGGTGCGGGGGAGGTTGAAGACAGCGCGTGGCCACCCAGCCGATCCCGGATAGAGTAGGGCGTTGTAGTGGAGCAGCCCGATTGTGTTCTGTAGAGCAGTGCTCTCGTTTTTGCATATACACGGCCAATGTTCATTGTTATGGTTATATACGTATTTGCATATCCATAATTGGCAGGCTTGCAGATAGTGTTTGGCTTCGCAAGCTGACTTAGTCGAAAGTGTAAGGGCTAAGCGATGCATCTTTGTCCAGCGTCAATTTCGGGGCGTAATTGGGCCTTGGCCAACATGGCCGGCATCCAGCAATACGCCCCGTCAGCAGCTCAAGAGGGAGCGCTTCGATGTCGGTACTGGTGGAAGCGACGGCGGTGATCATCCGCGCGGCGGCGGTTGGGCAGCGGATCCCGGGCGGATGGGATGCCCTGGGCGCTAGCCTGCCCGAGCAGGGAGTCTGCTCCGATGATGAGCTGGTGAGCATCAGCCTGTTCGACCCGGCCGAGGTCCGGGGCCTGGTGAATCGACTGGTGGCGCTGGGGTTGCGTTTCGACTGGGAGGGAAATTTCGAGGACATCGCCTTCGCCGACCAGAAACGCGGCCTGATCACACCCTGCGACTGGGTGATTTTCGAAACCGTTGGCATCGGCATCGGTGGTACGCCGCCCAGCGTGGCGATCTGCCGCTTGGCCGGCAGCCACAGCCATGAGCTGCGCGTGCCCGACGGCTGGCGCTACCAGGGTTCGCTCAGCGAGGCGTTCGGGGCAGAGGGCAACGGCCCGGCCCCGTCACCCTGACGCAAGCCGGACCAGGCCACCGTCTCGGATCAGGCCTTGAGCAACTTCTCGAGTTCCTCGCTGCTGGCCACCTTGCCTTCGACGAGGATTTCGCCGTTGACGCCCAGGGCCGGGGTGCGTAGCACACCGGCGTCGACGATGTCGTTGATATCGGTGACCTTCTCGATCTCGCAACCGATGCCGAGGGCGCGGGTGGCACTCTCGGCATTGGCGGCGAGCTGTTGGCACTTCTTGCAGCCGCTGCCGTAGATCTTTAGTTTCATGCCATCACTCCTTGCGGGTTGGGGGTAGGCCACGCGACGAGTTCTCGTGGCCCTGTTTCTCAGGGTCTGCGATCAGGGCCAGAACTGACCGTAGAGGTAGCCGGTCACGGTCGACATCACTACCACCAGCGTGCAGTAGACCATGGTCTTCCGGGTGCCCATGATGGTGCGGATCACCAGCATGTTGGGCAGTGACAGCGCTGGTCCCGCCAGCAGCAGCGCCAGCGCTGGACCCTTGCCCATGCCGTTGCCGATCAGGCCCTGGACGATGGGGACTTCGGTGAGGGTGGAGAAGTACATGAATCCGCCCAGCAGTGAGGCCAGGAAGGTGGAGCGAAAGCCGTTGTCGCCCACCGCCAGCACCACCCACTCGGAAGGGATCAGCCCCTCCTCGCCGGGGCGGCCCAGCAGCAGCCCGGCCACGAACACCCCAACCAGCAGCAGCGGCATGATCTGCTTGGTGAAGTCCCAGCTCTGCTCGGCCCACTCGCGGTCGTCATCGCGCAGGGTGGCGATCAGCATCAGACCAATGATGCCCACGGCGAAGGCCAGCTCCGGCACATCCGGCACCAGCAGGGCGGCCAGGGTCACGGCACCGGCCAGCACCGCCACCTGGTGCAGCGGCCAGCCCCAGCGGCGGATCAGCAGTAGAGCGAAGAACCCGGAGAGAACGGCTGTGATATGCCACTTGAGGGTGTGAATGGCCATCCAGGTCGGGCTGTCGGCGGCGGCCCAGTTGGCGAACACCAGAATGCCCACCATCAGCCCGAAGAAGACGGCGATCTGGCCGAGGGGGCGGGAGAGTTCGCCCGAAAAGCCGCGGGCGTTGGCGACGGCGCGAGCCTGCTCTTCACGGCGATAGAGCAGATGCATGATCACCCCGATCACCACGGCGAAGACGATGGCGCCGATGGCCCGGGCCAGTCCCAGCTCCAGCCCCAGCACCTTGGCGGTGACCACGATGGCCATGATGTTGATGGCTGGCCCCGAGTAGAGGAATGCCACTGCCGGCCCCAGGCCCGCCCCACGCCGGTAGATGCCGCCGAACAGCGGCAACACGGTGCAGGAGCAGACCGCCAGCAGGGTGCCGGAGATTGATGCCATACCGAAGGCCACCGGCTTGGGGGCGTTGGGTCCCAGGTAGCGCATCACCGCGCCCTCGCTCAGGTAGGCGGCCATGGCGCCGGCGATCAGGAAGGCCGGCAGCAGGCAGAGGATCACGTGCTCCTGGGCATACCACTGTGTCAGGCGGATACCCTCCAACACCGCATTGTCGAAGCGGGTAGTTCCGGCGGGCAGGAAGTAGATCAGCAGGAAGACCCCCACCACGGCACCGAGCCAGCGAACCTGCTCGGGATTCTCCCTGGCGAGGCCGATCAGGCGGCCGGAGAAGGAGGAGGGGGCGGGTTTGGATTCCGGCATGCAACGCCTCGCGGGAGACTGGAGGAGGGGTTGTCGATAAGAATATATGCTTATTCATATATAATCCATCCCGATCCGCCGAGAACTTGATGCCCCTCAAGTTCCCGGCAGAGTGGGGTGAAGCGGGTGAAGGATGGTCGCTATAGGCTTAGAGCATTTCCAACGCCAGGGCGATGCCTTGTCCGCCACCGATGCACAGGGTGACGATGCCGCGGCGTTCCCCGCTGCGTTGCATGGCGTGTAGTAGCCGGGTGGTGAGTACGGCCCCGGTGGCGCCAATGGGGTGGCCATGGGCGATGGCGCCGCCTTCCACGTTGACGATCTCTTGCGGCAGGCCGAGCTCACGCTGGCAGGCCAGGGCGATGGCGGCGAAGGCCTCGTTGATCTCGACCCTGTCCAGATCACCCACCGACCAGCCCGCCCGCTCGAGGGCCTGCTTGACTGCCGGGACCGGGCCGATGCCGAAGTAGTCCGGCTCCACGGCGCCGACGCCGAAGGCCACCAGTCGGGCCATGGGGGTGAGGCCCTGCTTTTCGGCCCAGTCGCGCTCGGCGACCATCATCGCCGCCGCGCCGCTGTTGAGCCCAGGGGCATTGCCGGCGGTGATGCTGCCCTCCTTGCGAAAGGCCGGCTTGAGCCTGGCCAGGGACTCAGCAGTGGTGTCGCCACGGTTGTGCTCGTCACGAGCGAATGTCGTGGTGCCCTTGCGGCTGGTGAGCTCGACGCCGGCGATCTCGGCATCGAAGTGGCCGGCCTCCTGGGCCTTCGAGAAATTCAGCTGGGAGCGCAGCGCCCAGGCGTCCTGGTCGTCGCGGGAGATGCTGTAGCGGCTGACCAGGTCCTCGGTGTGCCAGCCGGCGTGCTTGCCGCTGAAGGCGTCGTTGAGACCGTCGAAGAGCATGGTGTCGTGCATGGTCACATCGCCCATGCGGGCCCCCCAGCGGCCCTGGGGCAGCACATAGGGTGCACGGTCCATGTTCTCCATGCCGCCGGCGATGGCACAGTCGGCCATGCCGCTCCAGATCTCAAGAGCGGCGTTGATCACGGCCTGAGCGCCGGAGCCGCAGACTCGGTTGATGGTGAGCGCGGGTACCTCCACCGGCAGACCGCCGCCGATGCCGGCCTGGCGGGCGGAGTTCATGCGGCAGCCCGCCTGGATGACATGGCCCATTACCAGTGACTGCACCTTATCGGCAGAGAGGCCGGAACGGGCGAGCGTCTCCTGAATGACGCGGGCTCCAAGGTCAGCGGCGGGGGTGTCCTTGAGGCTGCCGCCATAGGTGCCGATGGCGGTGCGCACGGGGTGGCAGATGACGACGTCGCGAGATGACATGGGCATTCTCCGGGTGTCGGGATTTCAGGCGACCGGGGTGGTCGACCATTCCTACACCTCAGCTATAGCACGAGGTTGGCAGTCTGGCCCTGACAGACATCAAATCTCTCCAGAGCCGTCATGGCTTGCCGGGCACCATCAGGACCGGGCAGTGGGCGTCCCGGGCGATCGCCTCGGCGGTGCTGCCCAGCAGGAACTCCTGGATGCGGTTGCGCCCGCGCTTGCCGATCACGATCAGGTCGGCCTGCTCGCGCATGGCCTCCTTGACGATGGCACGCCGCGGGTCGCCATCCAGCACGCGGGTCTCGAGACCTGGATTCCTCCGGCGATGCTGTCCAGGTGATGCTGGGCATCGGCGACCTCGCGGTCGCAGCCTCGGAGGCGCAGGTGACGGTGAGCGCCAGGCGGCGCCGGAAGCGCGGGGCGAGTTGCTCGGTCAGCGCCTCG
>NZ_AZQX01000153.1:0-19329 GCF_000568385.1 Halomonas sp. BC04 | reverse complement strand
ATGACCCGATCCGCTATGAAGCGGCCTTCATCATCGCCGAGCGATGGCGTGAACTGGGGCTCGAGGTCAATGTCCAGCCGACCGAGTTCAGCACCGCCCTGGAGCGCTTCTACGATCAGCAGGATTTCGACGTCACCATTCTCGGCTGGAGCGGTCGTACCGACAGGCTCGATCCACAGTTCTTCCTGAGCACACTGGATTCCCGCCAGGCCCACCCGGGCGGCAACAATCCGGGGGGCTATGAAAACCCCGAGTTCGACGCGCTGTTCGACCAGCAGTCACAGGCCTTCGACATGGACGAGCGCCAACGTATCGTTCATGAGATGCAGGCGCTCTACATGCCGGACATGCCGGTGGCGGTGCTGTTCCACCGCGACGAGGTGGTGGCCTTCAACCACGATGCCTTCGAGGGCATCAACCCCATGGCGGGCGAGGGCCTCTATAGCGAGTGGGGCCCATGGAGGCGACCCCGGTCGGTGATCGCAGTACCCTGCGTATCGGCGGCCCCCAGGAGCCGGATAATCTCAATCCGCTGGCCTCCACCTCGGTCTGGGGCTGGAAATGGATGCGTCTCTACTACGATCGCCTGGTTCGTCTCTCCGCCGACGTGGAGCCGCTGCCCTGGGCCGCTGAGTCGGTAGACCAGGTCGATGAGACCACCATTGCCGTGACCCTGCGTGACGGGATGACCTTCCATGACGGCGAGCCGGTCACCGCCGAGGACGTGGCCTTCACCTGGAACTACTACCTGGACCAGGACTACAGCTACTTCAACTCCTACCTGGCCGCCCTGGACAATGCCGAGCAGATCGACGATCTCACCGTGCACTTCCACCTGAGCGAGCCGTCGGCTTCCTTTGCCAGCATCTCGTTGTCGCAGATCCCCATCCTGCCCAAGCACATCTGGGAAGGCATCGAGGATGCATCCACCCTGTCGCCCTCCGACACACCCACCGTCGGCTCCGGCCCGTTCGTGCATGAGCGTTTCGACCGTGGCGAGTTCATGGCGTTGAGCAAGTTCGAGGACCACTTCTACGCCGACGAGATCGCCGTGGATGGCGTCGAGTTCATCATCTATGCGGACATGGAAGGCGTCTACACCGGCCTGCAGACCGGCCAGATCGACGTTACCGCCTGGCGCATGGAGCCCGGCCAGATCGGCCTGGCGGAGGGTGAGGAGCACCTCACCGTGGTCAACGTGCCGGACTTCGGCTACTTCCACATGACCTACAACCTGCGTCACGAGCCGATGAGCGATCGTGCCGTGCGCCGTGCCCTGACCATGGCCTCCGACCGCGAGCGGATGGTCAACGTGCTGCTCGACGGTCGTGGCGAGGTGGGCTCCAGCGTCATCGCCCCGGTCAACACCTTCTGGCATGAACCCTTCGTCGAGCGCTTCGACTTCGACATGGATGCCGCCCGTGCGGAACTGGAAGAGGCCGGTTACTCCTGGGACGACGAAGGTCGCCTGGTCAAGTAACCCTCCCTTCCATTTTTAACGCGTACGTCGCCACTCCCCTCCGCCTACCCGGCGGTGGGGAGTGAATAGTCGTCAACAGCGAGCATGCCATGTCGTCACGCAGAAGCTACCTGATACGCCGTGTCCTGCACGGGTTCATGGCGTTGTTCATCATCGCCACTGTATTGTTCTTCCTCTTCCGTCTCGGCCTTCCCGATCCGACCGCCGCCCTGATCACCGAAGGGCTGAATCCCGCGGAGCGCGAGCAGATTCGCGCTAGTTTCGGCCTCGACCGACCGATCTGGGAGCAGTATTTCATCTACCTGGCCAATATCGTCCAGGGTGACTTCGGCTACTCCTTCCACTATCGCGCCCCGGTGGCCGATATCATCTGGGAGCGGCTCGGCAACACCATGATCCTGATGTTGCCCGCCATCATCCTGGCCTATGGCATCGGTGCCCCCCTCGGCGCCTGGCTCTCCTGGCGCCGCGGTAGCCGCATCGATACCTCCGGCATTTTCGTCGGGCTGATGTTCCGCTCGGCGCCCATGTTCTGGACCGGCATGATCGCCATCCTGATCTTCGGGATCGGGCTGGGCTGGCTGCCCACCAGTGGCATGCGCACGCTGCCCTACGAGGCCTCCGGCTTCCTCGACAAGATATTCACGCTGGATTTCCTGCATCACTTGATTCTGCCGGCGCTGGTGGTGGCGCTCTACTACCTGGGTTCGCCGTTGCTGATCATGCGCAACACCATGCTTGAAGTGTACGGCGAGGACTTCATCGAGATGGCCCGGGCCAAGGGCTGCCGGAGCGACGCATTCTCTACGCACACGCGGCCCGCAACGCCCTGCTGCCGGTAGTGACACAGCTGGCGGTGACCATCGGGCTTGCCGCCGGTGGCCAGGTGGTGGTCGAGGTGGTGTTCTCCTGGCCCGGACTGGGGCGCGAGATCCTCAATTCGGTACGCACCTCGGACTTCCCCCTCGCCCAGGCCAGCTTCCTGGTGATGGCGGCCTTCGTGGTTTCCCTCAACCTGCTGGTGGACATCCTCTACACCATGCTTGACCCGAGGGTGAGCTTCAAATGATGCGATCCAGATTTCTCAAGAGCGCGCAGGAACCGCTGCGCGCCATCGTCGGCGATCGCCTGGCCATGATAGGCCTGGTGGTCCTGCTGTCGATCATCGCGATGGCGTTGTTTGCGCCATTTCTTTCCACCCATGAGCCACTTTCTGTCAACGAGCGGGAGGAAGGCTCACTATTGACCCGCACGGTGGAGGACGGCCAGGTACGCTGGGTGCAGGAGATGGCACTGGGCGGGGCGTACCCTCAATGCCGCTGATTACCGCGACGGTATCGGCATGGCGGTGGGGCGCGACGGCGCGGTTTGGCGCTTCGCCGACGACGAGTGGCAGGAGCTGGAGGCGCCGCTGGACGCCACCCTGAACGACGTGGCCATCAGCCCGGCGGGATCCGCACTGGCCGTGGGCCAGGGCGGTGCCGTGGTGCTGCTCGCCGACGCAGGCCGGGGCAGCGACTGGCAGCGTTTCGACGCCCCTGAAGCGACCCACCTGAGCAGCGTCACCTGGCGTGACGAGGCTACGGCACTGATGGTGGGCGAAGACGAGGCCATCTGGCGGCTCGACGTCGCCTCGGGTAGTTTCGAGGCGCTTGAGAGCCCGCTGGGACGGGGCATGACGCTCAACTCAGTGGCCACCGACGTGGATGGCAGCGCCTGGATCGTCGGTGAGCGCGGCCTGAGCCTGCGGCTAGATCCCGAGGACGACAGCCTGACGCTGGAGCGGATGCCCACGAATCGCGGCCTGAATCATATCCACATGGCCGAGAACGGCCAGGGCTTGATCGTCGGCGAGCGGGGCACCCTGCTGGCGCGCAGTGCCCTCGGCGAGCAGTGGCAGAGCCAGGATGCCCCCGATTCCCGGGCCATGCGCGCCGGCTGGGTCACCGAGGAGGGGCAGGCCTTCGCCGTGGGACGCAGCAGCATTATCTTCGAGCGCGACGGTGACACCTGGCGGCTGATGCCCAGCGACGAGGAGCGCCACCTGCGCACCCTGATGGTAACGGAGGACGCCTTCTACGCCCTGGGCTCCGATCGTTTCGTCAACCGACTGGCACCGCCTTCCGGGGAGCACTGGTTCGGCACCGACCATCTGGGCCGGGACCTCTACAGCCAGAATGTCTATGGCTCGCGGATCGCCTTGCTGGTGGGCTTCATCGGTGCTTCCCTGGTGGTGCTGATCGGCGCCAACGTGGGCCTGATCGCCGGCTATTTCCGCGGTCGCACCGAAACCGTGCTGATGCGTACCGTCGACGTGATGTACGGCATCCCCTTCGAACCCTTCGCGCTGATCCTGGTGCTGCTGTTCGAGCCCAGCCTGTTCATCGTGATCCTGGCGGTATCGCTGCTGACCTGGCGTACCGTGGCGCGCCTGATTCGCTCCCAGGTGTTGTCGCTGCGCGAGCGTCCCTTCGTCAAGGCCGCCCGGGTCGCCGGTGCCTCGGACCTGCGGATCATGTACCTGCACATCTTCCCCAACGTCATGCCGCTGGTGTTCCTGGAGCTGGCCATCATCGTCGGGGTCTCGATCATCGCCGAGGCAACGCTCTCCTTCCTGGGCCTGGGGCCGCCCCAGTCGATCTCCTGGGGTGGCATCCTGCACAACGCAAGACTCTCGGGTGCCTGGCGTGACGCCTGGTGGTGGAACCTGCCCCCGGGGCTATTCATCATGATCACGGTGCTCTCCGTGTTCTTCATCTCCCGCTCATTGGAGCTGGTTGCCAATCCGCGACTGAGGGCACGCCGATGACCGAACAACGACTACTGACCGTGAGCGACCTGGCCATTCACTACCGCACCGGGGCCGGCCCGGTGCAGGCGGTGGACGGCATCGACTTCGACCTGCGGCCCGGCGAGGCGCTGGGCCTGGTGGGCGAGTCCGGCTGCGGCAAGACCACCGCCGCCAAGGCCATGCTGCGCCTGCTGCCACCCAATGGCGAGGTGCCCCGTGGGCGCATCGACTTCGACGGGCGCAACCTGGTCGAGCTGGACTCGGAGGCGATGCGCAAGGTGCGCTGGAAGGAGATCGCCTGGATCTCCCAGGCGGCGATGAATGCGCTGGACCCGGTCTACACCGTGGGTGACCAGATCCTCGAGGCAATGAACGCCCATGTGAAGATCAAGCGGGATGAGGCTTGGCTCATGCCGAGGACCTGTTCCGGGCGGTGGGCATCGATCCCGCGCGTCTCTCGGCCTACCCCCACGAGATGAGCGGCGGCATGAAGCAGCGTGCGGTCATCGCCATGGCCTTGGCGCTGGACCCCAAGCTGATCATCGCCGACGAACCGACCACCGCGCTGGATGTGGTGACCCAGGCGCAGATCCTGGCCCGGCTCTCCAAGCTGCGCCCGGGAGCGTGGCATGGGGCTGCTCTTCATCACCCACGACATCTCGGTGGTGGTGCAGACCTGCGACCGGGTCGCGGTGATGTACGGTGGCCAGATCATGGAGACAGGGCCGGTGCGGGAGGTGTTCGGCACGCCGTTTCATCCCTACACCATGGGGCTGACCAACGCCTTCCCGACCTGGAGGGTGCCCAGCGTGAGCTGATCTCGATTCCCGGCAGCCCGCCCAACCTGCTCAACCCACCCTCGGGCTGTCGCTTCGCTGAGCGCTGTCCCTTCGCCACCGAGCGGTGCACCAGCGAAACCCCGCCGCTGCTCAGCGTGGGTGAGGATCGACGCTCCGCCTGCCACTACCCGGAGCAGGTCGAGGCGTTCCGCGAGAAGGCAGCCAGGAACGACACTTGGGCGGTGGTCGGTGAGCGCCTGAACGAGCCGGTGCAGGGGGCGGGTACCATCGAGCCTGTCGCTGTCGACTCGTCGCTGCTTCTGGAGGTGGATGGGCTGCGCAAGCACTTCCCCGTGGAGCAGGGCTTCCTGGACGGGCTGCGGGGCAGGCACAAGGATCGCAAGGTGCATGCCGTCGACGATATCTCCTTCGACCTGCGTGAGGGCGAGATACTGGGGCTGGCCGGTGAATCCGGTTCGGGCAAGACCACCACCGGCGAGATGCTGGTGCGCCTGCAGGACATCACGGAGGGCGAGATCCGTTTTGATGGCGTCGATATCACCCGATTTGCCGGGCGCGAACTCAAGGCATTCCGCCGCAGCGCCCAGATGATCTTCCAGGATCCCTACCAGACCCTGAACCCGCGTTTCACCATCTTTGATATCGTCGGCGAGCCGCTCATCATCCACCGGCTGGCGGAGGGTGAGGCTCTGGAGCGCAAGGTGATCGAGTCGCTGGAGCGTGCCGGCCTGAAGCCGGCGGAAATCTACCGCGATCGCTTCCCCCACGAGCTGTCCGGCGGGCAGCGACAGCGGGTGGCCATCGCCCGGGCCATCGTGCTGGAGCCGCGCCTCATCGTCGCCGACGAACCGGTCTCGATGCTCGACGTCTCGATCCGTGCCGGGGTGCTCAACCTGATGCACCGCTTCCGTAACGAGCTGGGCATCTCCTTCGTCTATGTCAGCCACGACCTGCCGACGATCCGCTATGTGGCCGACCGGGTGGCAATCATGTACCTGGGCGAAATCGTCGAGGTGGGGCCCACCGAGCAGGTGATCCACGAGCGCAAGCATCCCTACACCCAGCTGCTGCTCGATGCCAGCCCCGAGCCTGATCCGGCGGTGGTCAAGCCGCCGCTGGAGAGCGCCGGGGAGATCCCCAGTGCGGTGGATCCACCCAATGGCTGCCACTTCCACACCCGTTGCCCCATGGCCATGAGCCACTGCGGCTGGGAGGGGCGCGATGTGGTCACGGCCATGAGTGAATGGCGAATCGCCGGCAAGGAGATCGAGCACCTGGGCACGCCGGAGCTGGCCGGGCTGGATGTCTATCTGCCGGTACGCGGAGATGGCGTCGATGCCGCCAGGCAGGAACTCACCGCGATACTCACCGCGAAACACCCGTCACTGGTGGAGGCAGCGGATGTATCGGCCGACGGCTCGGCGTCCCTGGCAGTGCACTTCAGCTCCCAGGTATCTCCCCAGCGCCGACTGATCGCCCGTGAACACTCGGTGGCCTGCTATCTTTATGAGGAAGAAACGGCTGGCAGTTAGGAGATGGCGATAGCATCCAGGCAAGGCGGGGCGGTATTGCCCCTGCCTTCGCACTCGCCGCACGAGCCCATTACCGGGATTTGCAGTAGATCAGCGTTAAGTCCGACAGGCTCCTAGACGAGAGGTATCGGAATGGCATCACCACCGCCCCGTCGCTCCAGCCTGGGCATTGTGTCCCTGCTCATGGCGCTGTTCGGCGCCGTTTTCCTGGCTGGATTGGTAGTCGTGGCCTCGATTATCGCGGACAGTGCGCCGGGTGACACCGGGGGGTACTCGCCGGGTATCAGCCTGGTCGGTGTGGAGCTGCTGTTCCTCATTGGCCTGCAACTGATCGCTGCCGGCATGGGGATTGCTTCGCTGCGCCGACCGGGGGAGGGCCGGCTGTTCGGGCTGTTGGGCACCGCCACGGCGGTGCTCATCATACTGATGGCCGTGTTGCTGACACTGGCCGGGCGGCTGGCCTGATCAAGAGGTTCCCTGGCGCTGCTTTGCAGGGAGCCCTCAGCGTCGCTTGACGTAGAGCCCCGCCATGCAGGTAACCAGGCCCACCACGGAGAGCAGCATGCCGCCGTTGACCAGTAGTGGCTGGCGCTCCACCCAGGGCACGAAGGGCTGGGACGTGTCGCGGCAGACGCCATCCAGGTAATCCCAGTAACCGCCCTGCATCAGGGTGCATTCGCGTACGTCGCTGAGCTCCCAGAAATAGAGCCCCATCAGTGTCATTGGCGGCACGATCAACAGCAGCAGTCCAATTTTCAGCATCTTGTTTCCTGTCAGGGGGCGTTTACGTCAGCCTAGGCTCAAGGACGGGGACAGTTGGGCTGACGGCCGGCCCGTCGTGCCTGCTCGAAACGGGCCAAGGCGCCATCCATCTCCTGGTGCAGCACCTGGGTGCGCTGGCCGTGGCTGGGGTGGGTCGACATCCAGGCCGGAGGGCGTGCGCCGCCCGCGGCGCTCATATTGTCCCACAGTTCGAGGCTGGCGCGAGGGTCGAAGCCGGCATCGGCCATCACGCGCAGGCCAATGATATCGGCTTCGGTTTCGTGGCGGCGCGAGAAGGGCAGGAGGATGCCGTACTGGGCGCCGAGGCCCAGCGCGCCCATCAGCTGTTCGCCGCCCGGTCCTTGCAAACCGGCAGCCGTGGAGAGAACCGACATGGCAAGCTGGGTGGACATCTGGGTCGAGACACGCTCATTGGCATGGCGGGCCAGCACGTGGCCGATCTCATGCCCGACCACGGCGGCGACCTGGTCCTGGTTGCGGGCCACCCGAAGCAGGCCGGTGTTGATGCCCATGTAGCCCCCGGGGAGTGCGAAGGCGTTGGCCTGTTCCGACTCGAAGACGCGAATCTGCCAGTCCTGATTGCGCTCGCGCTCCGGCAGCACGGCGACCAGGGCATTGGCGATACACTGCGCGTAGCGCTGCTCGGCCTGGCCGGCGGGTGGCAGGTCCTGCTCGTACTGCTCGAATGCCTCGCGGCCCATCTGATTGAGCTGCGTGTCGGACACCAGGGTGAGCTGCTGCCGTCCGGTTGGGGAGGTTTCACAGGCAGCCAGGGTCAGGACCAGAATGGTCACGGCAAGGGGGCGAATCCAGCGCATGGCGAATATCTCCTGTGTCCGGGACTATTGAGACCCTGGACGGGGATGGCGGTTCGCCACAAGATACTCCGTAGGGTCATAAGGTCAATCGTAAACCATGGAACTTCCGAGGATATGCCGATGGACGAGGAGCTGAGCAGACGCCTCAGTCGCCTGCTGGATCATGTGGAGCACTGGCTTCCCCCTACCCCGCAGGAGGTGGACTGGAGCCGAGACGTGGCGGCACTGTGGCAGCGCCACGCGTTTGGCGGGCGGTTGTTGCCGGTACCGCCCCGAGATGCCCTGTCGCTGGACGACCTGCTGGGCATCGAGCGCCAGAAGCTGGCGCTGGTGGACAATACCCGTGCCTTCCTGCAGAAGCTGCCGGCCAACCATGCCCTGCTATGGGGCTCCCGTGGCAGCGGCAAGTCATCGCTGATCCGTGCCCTGCTTAACAGTCTCTCGGCGGAAGGGCTGCGGCTGGTGCAGGTCGATCGCCACGACTTGTCGGGATTGCCGACCCTGGTGGAGCAGCTGCGGCACCAGCCACAGCGTTTCGTCGTCTACTGCGACGACCTCTCCTTCGAGGGACACGACGATGCCTACAAGGCCCTCAAGAGCGTGCTCGACGGTGCCCTGACCGGGCCGCCGGAGAACGTGCTGCTCTATGCCACATCCAACCGCCGCCACCTGCTGCCCGAGTCGCTGTCGGACAACGAGGCGTCGCAGCTGGTGGGCGATGAGCTGCACCATGGCGATGCCGTGGAGGAGAAGATCTCGCTGTCGGACCGTTTCGGGTTGTGGCTGGGTTTCTATCCCTTCAACCAGGACACCTACCTGGAGGCGTGCTGCCACTGGGTCACCCAGCTGGGCACCGCCCGGGACTGGGGGGCCGAGGCCCGGGCCGAGGCTATTCGTTTCGCCACCCTGCGGGGCGGGCGYAGCGGCCGCGGGGCCTGGCAGTTCGCCAGCCACTGGGTGGGACGTCGTCGCCTGCACGGGAAGTAGCTGTCAGCGACACCGAGTCAAGGGGCGCCGGGGACAGGCCTGGAGGGGGTCCTATGCCAGGGATGGCATCGGTAGCGCCCAGGGAGGGGTTCACAGCGCCCCCGAACAGGCCTGTCGCCGGAACAGCCCCGAGTCGACCGGTAGCATTACCTCCTTGGGATCAGCGAGCCGTCCTCTCCCACACCCAGGCGGATGGTGGGGGTGAGCAGGCCGGCAGGCAGGGTGACACCCAGGCCTCGCAGGTCCCCGGGGGTGATGGCCAGCTCGCTGCCGGCGGGAAGCTCACCCTGGCTGGCCAGCTGGCTGGCCAGCTCCACCATGGGGCGAAGCTGCTCGCGGCCACCGCCCAGCAGGTCGAAGGCCACCGGGAGGCGCAGGTTGGCATCGTCACCCGAGGTGAGGGTCACGTCCTGCTCGTAGTTACCGCTGACCGGGTCGACACCGGGCATGTCCAGCGTCCAGCGGAAGCCGGACATCTCCACCGGCGGCATGCCGGCGGGCAGCCCCAGGCCCATGCTAGGGTCGCCTGCACCGGCAGGCTGCCGGCGCCGAGACTCGAGAGCGCCAGTGACATCATATCGCTGGTATCCAGGCGGGCATCCACGGCGTAGGGGCCGATGCGCACCTCTTCCACCCCCAGAGAAGTGACAGCCAGGCGGAAGGCGAACAGGCCGGTCTGGGGAATCGCCAGGCAGCCGGTCAAGAGCCCCGCCAGGCACAGTGGTACGAGCATGCGCCAGCGCCGGCGACGCTGGGAGAGATTCGGCAGTAAGCGGGTCAGGAACATGCAGGGTCTCCCTGCCCGGACGGGCAGCAGCGATTGGTAAACGGGCGTATTTCAGGTTCCACGGGCCTCGCTGTCAAGACACTTTCCGCAATGGCATGGTAACCGGGAGCGCCAGGACACGACGAGGGAAGCGCTATCGCCGGCCGGGAGCCGGCGATGCCTGGGTAGCAGTGATGTCAACGTAGTCGGCGGGTTCAGCGACGGCTCTTGCGAGCCTCCTTGGTGCGTCCCAGCTCGCGCTTCTTGGCCTTCTCGCGATCGCTGGCATCGGCCATGGGGTCGAAGGGGTTACTGCCGGAGCGGAATTCGAAGCGGATCGGCGTGCCGCGAACCTTGAGTACCTTGCGGAAGGTGTTGATCAGGTACCGCTTGTAGGCTTCGGGCAGCGCTTCGGTCTGGTTGCCGTGCACCACGATGATGGGTGGATTGCTGCCGCCCTGGTGGGCCATGCGCAGCTTGATGCGGCGCCCATGCACCAGGGGTGGCGAATGCTGGCTGACCGCATCCTGCAACAGGGTGGTGAGGCGGTTGGTCGACCAGTGGCTGTTGGCGGAAGCGAAGGCGCGCTCGATGGAGGGGTAGAGATCGCCCACCGCGGTGCCGTGCAGGGCCGAGATGAAATGCAGTTCGGCGTAGTCGGCAAAACCCAGGCGGCGCTTGATCTCGGCGCGCATCGTCTCCTTGGCCTCGCTTTCCAGCCCGTCCCACTTGTTCACCGCCAGCACCAGGGCGCGTCCGGAAGTCAGCACGTAGTCGAGCAGATGCAGGTCCTGCTCCACCAGGCCGCTGCGCGCATCCAGCACCATGACGGCGACATGGCACTCCTTGATCGCTTCCAGGGTCTTGATGATCGAGAACTTCTCGAAGCTTTCGTGGACGTTCTTGCGTCGCCGCACACCGGCGGTATCGATCAGTACATAGGGCTTGCCGCGACGCTCGAAGGGTATCTCGATGGCGTCCCGGGTGGTGCCGGCCTCGTCGAATACCACCACCCGCTCTTCGCCCAGCAGCCGATTGACCAGGGTCGACTTGCCCACGTTGGGGCGGCCGATCACGCCGATGCGGATCCCCTTGGTGCCGGTATCGGCGGGGATGCTCTCGTCGCGCTCGGGAAAGGGCTCGAGAACCGTCTCGATCAGGGTGGTGACGTTGCGACCGTGGGCCGCGGCGATGGGGAAGGGGTCGCCCAGACCCAGCGCCCAGAAGTCGGCCATGGCCGAGTGCTCTTCCAGGCCATCGGTCTTGTTGACCACCAGCCAGGTCTTCTTCTGGTTGACCCGCAGGTGGTTGGCGATGGCCTCGTCGGCCACGTTGAGACCGGCGCGGGCATCGACCATGAACAGCACGATGTCGGCCTCGTCGATGGCCACCAGGGACTGTTCGGCCATGGCCGCGTCGATACCCTCTTCGTCCCCGCTGATGCCACCGGTATCGATGACCGTATAGCGCTTGTCGCCGAGCAGGCCGTTACCGTACTTGCGGTCACGGGTCAGGCCGGGGAAGTCAGCCACCAGAGCGTCCCGCGAACGGGTCAGGCGGTTGAACAGGGTCGACTTGCCCACGTTGGGGCGGCCGACCAGGGCAATCACAGGTGTCATCGACGGATATCCAGGGCTTCCAGGCGACCGTTATTGGCCAGCACATAGATGCGCCGCGCATCGGTGACGGGGCGCACGCTGATGCCGGAGCTGTCGATCCGGGTCCGGGCGGTGAAGCGACCGCTCTGGGTATCGACCAGATGCAGGTAGCCTTCGAAGTCGCCCACCACCAGGTTGCCACCGGCGAAGGCGGGGGGGGTGAGCCAGCGACCCTCGAGGTCGCGGTTGCGCCACACTTCCTCACCGCTGCGGGCATCGAAGGCGATCAGGTGACTGGCTTCGTTGACGGTGAAGAGGCGATCGCCCACCAGGACCGGCGTCAGGTGGCTGGAGTGTTCACGCTCCCAGAGGATCTCGCCGGTGTTGGCCTGCAGGGCCACCAGGCGGCCATTGTAGCTGGTGACGAACAGCCGTCCATCCGGGGTCAGCACCGGCTGGCCGCCGAGGTCGACCATGCGATCGATCTCGCTGCGGCCTTGGGGAACGGCGATACGCCGCTCCCACAGCGGCTGCCCACTGCGGTTGTCCAGGGTGACCAGGCGACCGTTGGCGAAGCCGGCGAAGGTGACCGGATCGATCACCGAGGGCGTGCCGGTGCCGCGCAGGGTAAGGGCGGGCTCGGTGGTGCTGTGCGACCACAGCTCCTGGCCACTGCTGCGATCCAGGGCGGTGACGCTGCCGTCGACGCTCTGCACCACCAGCAGTTGCTGGGTAGGCTGGGGGGCGGCCAGCACTTCACTGGGCACCCGCGAGCGCCACAGCACCTCGCCGTCGGTCTGGCTGAGCGCCAGTACTTCGCCATTGCGCGTGGCCAGGTAGATCTCGCCGGCCACGGCGGTCAGGGCGCTGGAAACGCCGACCTCGAGGTCCTTCTGCCATAGCCTGTTGCCGCTGTCGGCCTCGAAGGCCATCACCCGGCCGCGCTCGTCGGCGGCATAGAGGGTGCCGTCGTCAAGGGACGGGGCAATGGGGTACTGGGCCCGTCCGAGACCCTGGCCGACCCGTTGGCGCCAGTCGCTGTCCAGCTGGACGGTGGCATCGAAGCGAGAGAGCTCCTTGGGGGAGTAGCGCGGCTCCGACTTGCTGGCGCAGCCGGCCAGCAGCCCGAACGTGAGCGTGGCGACAATGGCCAGGGATGCCTTGCTCCGCATGATGGAAATCATAGTATCGCCTCTTCAACGCCAAGGTCGTCCAGCTTGAGCTGGACACCGTAGATCGGCTGGTCACGCTGCTCGGCATGGGCCAGCGCTTCACGCCAGGCTTCGCGCGCCTGGTCTTCGCGGCCCAGCGCGAGCTGGGCGTCGCCGCGGATATCGGCTCGCTGGGCGGCCAGGGCATCGGGAATGCCGCTCCCCAGGGTCTCGAGCGCTGCCTCGGCATCGCCCTGGGCCACCTGCAGGCGGGCCAGGCGCAGCCTGGCCAGGCCCTGGATGTAGTCACGGTTGCTTGCATCGATCACCGCCCTGAGGGCGTCCTTGGCGGCGTCATGGTCGTCCTGGGCGACCGCCAGGCGGGCGTCGATCAGTCGTGCCATGTCGGCGTAGAGCGTGCGGCCGTGGTTGTCGACGATCTCGTCAGCAAGGGCTCGGGCCTGGGCCAGGCCGTCATCGTCAAGTGTTCCCGCGTCGGCCAGGTTGACCAGCTGCTGGTAGCGCAGCGAGGCCGCCTCGGCCTGGTTCTCCTGGTAGTTCTGCCAGGCGTTCCAGCCGAATATACCGGCGGCGGCGAGGGCCACACCGGCGATCAGCGAGGTGCCGTTCTCCTTCCACCAGCGCTTGATGGCATCCAGCTGTTCTTCTTCAGTTCTCAGCTCCGCCACGGGCGGTCTCCTTTACGGCATGTCCGATTCGGGTCAGGCGGCAGCGTCATTTGGCAACGTTGCCTGACAACAAGGTAGCGAGTTCGGCGACCAGCGCGCTCCGGCTCAGGCTCTGCTGGTCGCGCGATTCGCGCAGGAACTTAAGGCTCACCCGATCATTGGTCAATTCATCCTCGCCCAGCAGCAGGGCGAAGCGGGCGCCGCTCTTGTCGGCCTTCTTGATGCGACTCTTGAAGCTTCCGCCACCACAGTGAAGCTGCAGCCGCAAGGCAGGCAGCGCCGTGCGCAGCTGCTCGGCCAGCAGCATGGCACTACCGGTGGCGCCATCATCCATGGGCAGCAGGTAGGCGTCCAGCTCGCCCAGGGCACTCTGCGGCACTAGCTCCAGCGTCTGCAGCAGCAGCACCAGGCGTTCGATGCCCATGGCGAAGCCCACGGCGGGTGTCGGCTTGCCACCGAGCTGCTCCACCAGGCCGTCGTAGCGGCCGCCGGCACAGACGGTACCCTGGCTCCCCAGTGCGCTGGTGGTCCACTCGAAGACGGTGCGGCAGTAGTAGTCCAGGCCGCGCACCAGGCGCGGATTGATCGTGTAGTCGATGCCGGCGGCCTCGAGCATCCGGGTGAGCTGCTCGAAGTGCGTGCGGGATTCGTCGTCCAGATGGTCCATGAGCCGGGGCGCGTCGGCCAGCATCGGCGCCATGTCAGGGTTCTTCGAATCCAGGATGCGCAACGGATTGCTGGTCAGGCGGCGCAGCGAATCCTCGTCGAGCTGGTCACGATGCTGTTCGAAGTAGGCGACCAGCTTGTCACGATAGGCGGCTCGGGCCTCGTTGGAGCCCAGTGAATTGAGCTCAAGCGTCACGTGATCGATCAGGCCGAGTTCCTTCCACAGTCGTGCCGAGAGCAGGATCACCTCGGCGTCGATGTCCGGCCCCTCCAGGCCGAAGGCTTCCAGGCCGACCTGATGGAACTGGCGATAGCGCCCCTTCTGCGGGCGCTCGTGGCGAAACATGGGGCCCTGGTACCACAGCCGCTGGGTCTGGTTGTGGAGCAGGCCATGCTCCATGGCGGCGCGGACGCAGCTTGCCGTGCCTTCGGGGCGCAGGGTCAGGCTGTCGCCGTTGCGGTCCTCGAAGGTGTACATCTCCTTCTCGACGATATCGGTGACTTCGCCGATGGAGCGGGCGAACAGGGCGGTCTGCTCGACGATGGGCGTGCGGATCTCGGCATAGCCGTAGCGCTGCATCAGCGACTGCACGGTGCCCTCGAAGTACTGCCAGAGGGATGAGTGCTCCGGCAGCAGGTCGTTCATGCCGCGAATGGCCTGGATCTTCTTGCCCGGCTCTTTAGTGCTGACTTGGGACTTGCTCAATGCTGACTCCTTGTTGTCGCCCGGCTTACTGGTCGCGGGCGATCACATCCTGTTCGGCCTGCTCTTTCAGGCGTACCCGCTCGCGAATCAAGCGCTCGAGGTCATCGACGAGATGGTCGTTGCTCAGCTTGGAGGCGGGCTTGCCGTCGATGTAGACGAGGTTGGCGGGTGAGCCACCGGTGAGGCCGAGATCGACCTCCTTGGCCTCGCCCGGGCCATTGACCACGCAGCCGATCACGGAAACGTCCAGCGGCGTCATGATGTCCTCGAGTCGTTCCTCCAGGGCGTTCATGGTGCCGATGACATCGAAATTCTGGCGCGAACAGCTGGGGCAGGCGATGAAGTTGATACCCTTGGCCCGCAGTCGAAGGCTCTTGAGCATGTCGAAGCCGACCTTGATCTCCTCCACGGGATCGGCGGCAAGGGACACGCGTATCGTGTCGCCGATGCCGTCCATCAGCAGCATGCCGAGACCGATCGACGATTTCACCGTGCCCGAGCGCAGGCCGCCCGCTTCGGTGATCCCCAGGTGTAGCGGCTGCTCGATCAGGGTGGCAAGCCGGCGGTAGGCGGCCACCGCCATGAACACGTCAGAGGCCTTGACGCTGACCTTGTAGTCCTGGAAGTCGAGGCGGTCGAGGTGATCGATATGGCGCATGGCCGACTCCACCAGGCTTCCGGTGTCGGTTCACCGTACTTGCGCTGCAGCTCCTTCTCCAGCGAACCGGCGTTGACGCCGATGCGGATCGGGATGCCGTTGTCCCGAGCGGCGCTGACCACGGCGCGAACCCGCTCTTCCTTGCCGATGTTGCCGGGATTGATGCGCAGGCAGTCGACGCCGAGTTCGGCGACGCGCAGGGCGATCTTGTAGTCGAAGTGGATATCGGCTACCAGCGGCACCTCGACCTCGCGCTTGATGCGGCCGAAGGTTTCGGCGGCATCCATGGTCGGCACCGAGACTCTCACGATATCGGCCCCGGCGGCTTCCAGCTGGCGGATCTGGGCTACGGTGGCGGCCACGTCCAGGGTGTCGGTATTGGTCATGCTCTGCACGGAGATGGGGGCGTCTCCCCCGACCGGTACCTTGCCGACATGGATTTGACGAGACTTGCGTCGAATGATGGGCGATTGAGCGTGCATGGTGACGGAATCATTCTCCCAGAGTGAAGCGAGCGACGTTGTTGGCGCCGGCGCGGGCAGCGAGATCGACCGCTTCGCCGCGCCATATCAGCTCGACGCCGGTGGCATTGCCGATGGTCATGCGGAAGGGCGGGTCGCCCTCCACGCTGGCGGTGGTGCCGGCCTCCTGCAGGCCGACGAAGATGCGCTGGTTATTGGCATCGAAGATCTCGGTCCAGGACTGCTCGTTGAAGGTCAGCTGCAGCTGTCGTGCATCGCCGGCGGCGGGAGCCTCGACGACCTCGGGCTCCTCTTCGGTGACGATGTCGGGGGTCTCGGCGACCTCCTCGGTCGCCGCCTCGACGTCCGCGGGAAGCGGCTCGTCGGCGTCGGTCGTCGCCAGTCGTTCGGCCCCGGTCGGGTCGACCTGCGGGGAGGGTACGGCGGGTGCCTGGGGGCTGATCGGGTCAACGCCCTCTTCGGGCAGCGGCGGGAGCGACTCTTCCACCTCGGGGCGGGGTGCCTCTTCCACCAAGGTGGTGGTGCCATCGAGGTTGTCCACCGAGACGGGGCTGCTGTCGCCGAAGTCGAGCATGTCGTTGCCGCCCCGGCTCTGCCACCATACCAGGGTCAGGCCGATCAGCCCGGCAATGACCAGCAGGGTTACCAGCTTGAAAAGCCAGGCGCCGATACGGGACGGGGGACGAGAGATGTTCACCGGTGTCACCCGCTGTTCCACTTCCTGGCTGCTGAAGCGATTGGCGTAGGACTCCAGCACGGGTTGGTCATCCATGCCCAGCAGGCGGGCATAGGCGCGCAGGTAGCCGCGGCGATAGGCGGCAACCGGAACCTGATCGTAGTTGTCCTCTTCCAATCCACCGACCACGGCGGGCCGCAGGTTGAGTGCCGCAGCCACCTCTTCCCGGGTGAGGCCCTGAGACTCGCGCTCGCGGCGGAGCAGTTCGCCGGGAGAGGCCTGGGACCCGAAGTCGACGGTATCGATATTGTGATTGTCGCTCATGGCTGAGCATCCTTCGTCATGAATCGTTGATCAAGGGGCGTCACGTACGGTGTCCGGGTCAGGGGTAACGGCCGTGCTCCCGCTTCGGGCCACGGCAATGTCATTGGCCAGCGCCTGGGCATTCGGCGTCATCCCCGCGAGCCGGATAAAGGCATCCAGCTGCTGGCGGGCACGCTCCGGGTTCCCCAGCGTCAGCTCCAATTCTGCCAGTGCGAAATAACTTCTCGGACTCCGTGGCTCAAGGCTCTGAGCGCGCTCGAAGCTGCTGCGAGCCTTGGCCAGGTCCCCCATTTCCCAGTGGCACTGCCCCAGATTGGCAAAGAGCTGTGCGCGGTTGGCGTACTGGGTGTCGCGGGACGCCAGTTCGAGCTGCTCACAGGCCTCGGCGGTGCGGCCCTTGTCATAGAGAAAGGCGGCGTAGTTGTTGCGCGCCCGGCTGTAATCGGGGTCGGCCTTGAGGGCCTGCTGGAAGGTCTCGTCGGCCAGTTCGTCCTCGCCTTGCCGTTGATAGACAATGGCCATGGCCTGAAGTGCCTGAGGATTTCTTGCGTCGTTTTCCAGGGCGCGGTTGAGCGCCGCAATGGCGCGGGGGAGGTTATCCTGCTCCAGGTAAGCCATGCCCAGCTCGGTGAATGCCTCGGCGGGGCTGCTGCCGTCGCCCCGTTCGGCCTGGCTGGCACAGCCGGTCAGCCATAGCGACCCGGCGAGCATCGCTACCAGCGAAAGCGGCCTGAGTCGGGAGGGCAGGGAGGGACAGCGCGTCATGGCATCCTCATGCGAAGAACTTGTCGGCAGTGGTGGCGGTACGAAAAAGCCTGTCCATCAAAGCGCCGTGACGTGTTGAAGTCAAGGCGGCCACCCGCGTCAGTCGGCGTCGATCTGTATCGAGCGGATATAGCGCTCATGGCGTTTGGTGCGATCCTTCACCCGGCCCACCAGCTGGCCGCAGGCGGCATCGATGTCGTCGCCGCGTGTGCTGCGAACCGGAGCCGTATAGCCCAGTTCGTAGAGCCACTGCTGGAATCGCATCGTCTGGTTCCGCGACGGTGTCTCGTAGCCCGAGTGGGGGAAGGGGTTGAAGGGAATCAGGTTGATCTTGCACGGCAGCTCGCGCAGCAGTTCAGCGAGCTGCTCGGCATGCTCCTGCTGGTCGTTGACGTCCTTGATCAGGGTATATTCGATGGTCACCATCCGCGTATCGCCGCACTTGGCGAGGTAGCGCTGGCAGGCATCCAGCAGGGCGCGAATGTTGTACTTCCTGTTCAGAGGCACCAGCTCGCTGCGCAGTTCGTCGGTGGCGGCATGCAGCGAAATGGCCAGGCTCACGTCGAGCTCGTCACCCAGCTTGTCGAGCATCGGGACCACGCCGGAGGTCGACAGGGTGACGCGACGCTTGGAGAGGCCGTAACCGTTGTCGTCCAGCATCAGCTTCATGGCCGGTACGACGTTGTCGTAGTTCATCAGCGGCTCGCCCATGCCCATCATCACCACATTGGTGACCGGGCGATTGGCGGTGTCGCGGCGCGGGCCGAAGCTGTTGCTTGCCACCCAGACCTGGCCGATGATCTCGGCGCTGGAGAGGTTGCGTTGAAAGCCCTGCTTGCCGGTGGAACAGAAGCTGCAGTCCAGTGAGCAGCCGACCTGGGAGGAGACGCACAGGGTGCGACGCTTGCCGTTCTCGGCCGGGATCAGCACGGTTTCCACATAGGTGCCGTCCTCCACTTCCAGCACCCACTTGCGGGTGCCGTCACTGGAGGTGCCCTCATAGACCACCGCGGGCCCACGAATCTCGGCCACCTCGGCCAGGCGCGTGCGCAGCGCCTTGGACAGGTTGGTCATGGCCGCGAAGTCGGCGCAGCCTTCGTGGTGGATCCATTTCATCACCTGGGCGGCACGAAACTTCTTCTCGCCGATGGAGAGGAAGAACTCTTCCATCTCCTCGCGAGTCATGCCGAGCAGGTTGGTGCGTTGGGAAGCGGTGGCGGTCATGGCATCACGGGCATCGGAGGGACAGGGGCGGGGGCGAAAATGCCCCCGCGGAGGCAAGCCTGGTGTGGCTTAGCGGGGGCAGATTTCGTCGGCATTGAAAAAATAGGCGATTTCCCGCTCGGCGGAGGCCGGAGAGTCAGAGCCATGTACGGCATTGGCATCGATGGTCTCGGCAAAGTCGGCGCGGATGGTGCCCGGGGCCGCTTCCTTGGGGTTGGTGGCGCCCATCAGATCACGGTTCTTGGCGATGGCATCTTCGCCTTCCAGCACCTGCACGACGACCGGGCCGGAGGTCATGAAACCGACCAGATCCTTGAAGAAGGGACGCTCTTTATGTTCGGCGTAGAAGCCGCCGGCCTTCTCTTCGGAGAGGTGCAGCATCTTGGCGGCCACGACCTGGAGGCCGGCCTTCTCGAAGCGTGCAATGATCTCC
>NZ_AZQX01000152.1:0-25996 GCF_000568385.1 Halomonas sp. BC04 | reverse complement strand
TCCCACAGCGCCACCCCCTCGCCCCAGTGCAGCCTGCCCACCAGCGGCCCCTGCCCGGCATCGGCATAGCGCTCGCGCAGCCCGGTGAAGTAGGCATCGTCACCATTGTCGCCGACCCACTCACCCAGCGAAGCCTGAAGCTCGCGCCAGGCCTCCTCCTCGGCGCGATGATAGCGACCGATGGGCTGAGCCAGTCCATGGTTCCAGTAAAGGGAGTAGCTTCTCGAAAGCGGTTCGACCACCGGGCCGATGACCATCATGTCCAGGTCGGAAAAATTGCGCGGTTCGCTGGCACTGTAGTACTCGTCGCCCAGGTTGCGCCCGCCGACCAGGGCCACCGCGCCGTCGGCAAGCCACAACTTGTTGTGCATGCGGCGATGCTGACGACCTGCCTGGGGAATCGAGGCCAGCACCCGGGTCGTCAGGAAGCCCCGCCCCAGGGCGAGCGGGTTATAGACGCGCACCTGGACGTTGGGGTGACTATCCAGAGCGGCCAGGCGCCGCCCTTGCCCCACCGCGCCGATATCATCGAGGAGCAGGCGCACCTTCACGCCCCGCTCGGCGGCGTCCAGCAGGCGGGAGAGCAGGATACGGGTGGTCAGGCCGTCCCCCATCAGGTAGGTCTGGATATCCAGCCGCTGATCGGCCTGTTCGCTGAGCAGTACCCTGAGGCTGAAGGCATCCTGTCCGCTGGAGACCAGGGCGAAGCCGCTCTGGCCATCGTGGGGGGCGGCACTCTGGGCAGCCCACTGGCCCAGCCAGGTCGTCTCGGTATCATCCGGTGTCATCGCCGCGCCGTGCTCACGGGGCGCGGAACTGGCGGCACAGCCTGCCAGCAGCCACGGCAGGGCAATCAGCAGGGCGCCAGCCAGCCTTCTCACCCAGGCAGCGGCTCGACTCTCAGGTATCGTCATCGTCATCCGCCAGGCGGCGGTCCATGGCCTTGCGCGCCTTGTTGTGACGGTATAGGCGCGCCAGGGCCAGAAACAGGGCGCAGAGCACCATGACGCCCAGGGTCACGCCCTGCCAGGGCCGGGCCGAATCGCCCATGAGGGTTTCCAGCGTGATGATCAGAATGAAGCCCAGCGCCTGGCTGGCGATGGCCAGGGCTCTAAGGGTATCGAAAGACGACTTTGCCATGAGGGCTCCCGCCAGGTGACAGACCAATGCTCGCACAGTAGGCTTTGCACAGCCTGCGCCGTGATGTAAACAAGTGTGCGATTCTACCCGGTCCTGCCGCCAACGCCGACCCCGTTCTCGGAGCTGAACCCAATGGATGCCTTTGCCCTGGGCCCCGTGCTGATTTCCGTACCCCGACTCTATGCCATCGGCTGCGCTCTGCTGCTGCTGCTGGCCGCCTGGCTGCTGCTGGGGCTCTCCACCGGCACCCGGGTTCGCTGGTTCAACGGCCTGATACTGACCTGGCTGGTGGGCGCTCGACTGGGGTACGTGGCGATGAACCTGGACGCCTACGCCGCCGCTCCGCTGGACGTGCTGAAACTCTGGCAACCCGGCTTTCACGGTATCTGGGGGCTGCTGGCGGCATTGATCTGGACCGCCTGGTCCCTGCGCGAGCACCTGCTGTCGATGATCGGCGCCATGGCCCTTACCATCGGCACCTCGGCCCTGTGGCTGGTACTGGTCACCCTGGTACCGCTGGGCGGCGACATGGGGATACGCGAGCTGCCCGATGTCACTCTGGAGAACCTCGACGGGGAACCGGTCAACCTGCAGTCACTGCGCGGCGAGCTTGTCGTGGTCAATCTGTGGGCCACCTGGTGCCCCCCTGCCTGCGCGAGATGCCGCTGCTGGCCGAGGCCGACACCCGGGATGGGGTCTCGGTGGTAGTGATCAACCAGGGTGAGGAGCTGCTGCAGGTGGTACGCTATCTCGACGAGCAGGCACTGGCCTTTCGCTACCCGCTGCTCGACCCCGGCCAGGTGATGATGAGAACCATGGAGTCCCCCGGCCTGCCAACCACGGTGCTGTTCAACCCCGAGGGGCATGCCGTGGAGCGCCATGTGGGCGAACTTTCCCGGGCCCAGCTCGATAACTGGCTCAGCAGGCACTGAGGGGTCTCGCCCCTACCACTTCCTGCCGTACATCACCACTCTTAAGCCATGGCGGGCTTTGCGTTAGAATCGCCCGCCCTGTTGCTGCCGATGGCCACATCGGCGGCGAGCGCACCGTTTTCAGCATCTCCGAGGCATCATGAGCGACTTTTCACCCGGCCAACGCTGGATCAGTGACGGCGAGGCCGAACTGGGTCTGGGCACCATCCTCAGCTGCGACCAGCGCAGCGTTACCGTGCTGTTCGGCGCCAGCCAGGAAACCCGTACCTACAGCAGTCGCCAGGCGCCCCTCACCCGGGTGGCCTTCGGCAGCGGCGACCGCATCCAGTCCAGCGACGGCTGGCAGCTGCTGGTCGAGGACAGCAAGGAGATCGACGGACTGATCGTCTATATCGGGGAGGATGCCCAGGGCCAGTTGCGAGAACTGCCCGAAGCCAAGCTGGCCGACACCATGCAGTTCGACCAGGCCCGCGATCGCCTGCTGACCGGCCAGGTGGACCGCAACGACTGGTTCGACCTGCGCTTTCGCACGCTCCACCACTTCAACCGTATCGAGCAGAATCCCGCACTGGGCATGTCCGGCCCCCGCATCGACCTGATCCCGCACCAGCTCTATATCGCCGACGAGGTCTCCCGCCGCCACGCCCCGCGGGTGCTGCTCGCCGATGAGGTCGGCCTGGGCAAGACCATCGAGGCGGGGCTGATCCTGCACCGACTGCTGCTGACCGGCCGCGCCGAGCGGGCGCTGATCCTGGTACCGCCGAGCCTGACCCACCAGTGCTGGTTGAATTGCTGCGCCGCTTCGCCCTGGACGTGACCCTGCTCGATGAGCAGCAGAGCCTGGCCCAGGCCGAGACCAATCCCTTCGAGTCCGGCCAGCTGGTCCTCGCCAGCCAGGATTGGCTGTTCGCCAACCCGCACCGCCAGGCCCAGGCCGAGGCCTGCAGTTGGGACCTGCTGATCGTCGACGAAGCGCACCACCTGGACTGGAGCGACGAGAAGGTCGGCCCCGGCTACGCCTGCGTCGAGCGCCTTGCTGCGACCGTGCCCGGCGTGCTGCTGCTGACCGCGACCCCGGAACAGATGGGACTCACGAGCCACTTCGCCCGCCTGCGCCTGCTCGACCCGGACCGCTACCACAGCCTCGAGCGCTTCCGCGACGAGGAGCAGCACTACGTGGAAGTGGCCCAGGCCATCGACGCCCTGGAGCGACTGCCCACAGCCGACGGCAGCGACAGCGACGACCGCGAACGGGTCGCGGGGGTGATCGAGGAGCCCGACAGCCTGGCCCTGCTGGCCACCCTGGCCAACTCCGAGAGCGACACGGCCCAGCAGGAGAGCGCCCGCAGCCAGCTGCGCGATCAACTACTGGACCGCCACGGTACCGGCCGGGTGATGTTCCGCAACAGCCGCCGCCACGTCGGCGGCTTCCCCGAGCGTCGCCTGCACCTGGCCTATCTCACCCCGCCTTCGCCCTACCGGCGCGCATTCCGCAAGCTCGAGCGTGACGAGGACTACCTCGACGAACTGCTGATCGAGACCGGCCTCGACCACCCGGATGTATTGATCTACCCGGACGCCATGTATCGCGCCCTGGCCGAGGACCCACTCAACGCCGAGCCCTGGTGGCAGTTCGACAACCGGGTGGCCTGGCTGATGGAGCGGCTGAGCGACGACGGCGAACACGGCTTCGCCGGCGACAAGGTGCTGGTGATCGCCCACGGCCGTGAAACGGCCCAGGAGCTTGCCGAAGCGCTGCGCGTGCTGGGCGGCATACACGCTCCGGTCTTCCACGAAGGCCTGAGCCTGGTGGAGCGGGACCGCGCCGCGGCGGACTTTGCCGACGAGGAGGAGGGCAGCCAACTGCTGGTCTGCTCGGAGATCGGCTCGGAGGGGCGAAACTTTCAGTTCTGCCGACACCTGGTGATGTTCGACCTGCCCCAGCACCCCGACCAGCTCGAACAGCGCATCGGCCGCCTGGATCGCATCGGCCAGCGACACGCCATCGAGATCCATGTACCTCTGTTCGAGGGCAGTCCCGCCGAGCGCCTGCTGCGCTGGTACCGGGACGGCATGGATGCCTTCCTGGCGCCCCACGGCGTGGGCAACGAGCTCTTCGATGCCTTCGGCGACGCCTCTCAGAGGCCCTGCTAGACGACGAGGCGCTGGAGGAGGTCATCTCCGAAACGCGAACCCTCTTCCTCAGCCGCCTGGCCGAGCGCGATGCCGGCCGCAACCGGCTGCTGGAGCTCAATGCCTGCCGTCCGGCACGCGCCGAGGCAGTGGCCAGCGCCATCCGCGAGCTGGACGACGACGCCGCCCTGCCACGCTATCTGGATCAGGCGATGGATGTCTTCGGCGTCGACAGCCAGGAGCTGGGCAACGGCCTGCTGCACCTGCAGCCGGGCCAGCACATGCTCGATGGCCTGCCGGGCCTGGCCAAGGGCGAAGAGGGTTTTACGGCGACCCTCTCCCGGTCGCGGGCCCTGGCCCGCGACGACGTGCAGCGGCTGTCCTGGGAGCATCCGCTGCTGCGCGAGATGATGGGGCGCATCATCGACGGCACCATGGGCAACACCGCCCTGTCGCTGCTCAAGCATCCGGCGATTCCCGCCGGGCGACTGATGGTGGAACTGGTCTTCCGCACCCACTGCCCGGCGCCGAAGCGGCTGCATGTGAACCGCTTCCTGCCGCCCACCGCCGTGAGGGTGCTGCTCGACGAGTCCGGCGCCGTGCTCACCGACAAGGTCTCCTTCACGGGGCTGTCGAAGAACCTGCAGAAGGTCAAGAAGGCGATGGCACGGGACCTGATCCGCAGCCGACACGATCAGCTGCGTGGCCTGCTCACCCAGGGCGAGTCGGAGGCCGAGCGGGAGCTGCCGAGCATCATCGAAGCGGCCCAGACCCGCATGCGCAGTGAACTGGATACCGAACTCGCCCGCCTGGAAGCCCTGGCACGGCTCAACCCGGCGGTGCGCGAGGAAGAGCTCGACGCCATGCGCCGCGAACGCAGCGCGCTGGACACGGCCATCGACGGGGCCCGGCTGCGGCTCGATGCCGTGCGAGTGATCGTCACGGTGGATCAGGAGAGCCGCTGACCCCTGGGCGAGCTCAGCGCCTGCCCAGGATTTCCGCCAACGCCTCCTCCAGGGTCGGATAGCGAAACTCGAAGCCGGCGTCGAGCAGACGCCGGGGGCGCATGTCAGCACCGGTCAGCAGCAGCCGGGCCATCTCGCCGAAGGCAGTTTCCAGGGCGATGGCGGGAACCGGCAGCACGGCGGGGCGATGGAGCTGGCTGGCCAGCGTGCGGGTGAATTCGGCATTGGTGACCGGCTTGGGAGCGCTGCCGTTGAAGGGCCCTTCCATGTCGCCATGCTCCAGCAGGAACAGGATGATGCGTACCAGATCCTCGCGATGGATCCAGGGCATGAACTGCTTGCCGTCGCCGAACCGCCCTCCCAGCCCCAGCTTGAAGGGGGGCAGCATCTTCTGCAGGCTGCCTCCTCCGAGGTCCAGCACCAGCCCGGTACGCAGCAAGGCAACCCGCGTGCCAAAGTCAGCCGCCTCCCGGGCGGTGTCCTCCCAGCGCTTGCAGAGACGGTGGGCGAACTCATCGTGGGGTGGTGTCTCCTCGGTTACCTCGCGATCGCCCTGATCGCCGTAGTACCCCATGGCCGAACCCGACACCATCACTCGCGGCGCCTGCCCCCCCGACTGCTTGAGCTGCTCGCAGAGGATCACCAGGTCACGGGTGATATTGACTCGCGAGTCGATCAGCCGCTTCTTCTGATTGTCGCTCCAACGACGAGCCGCTATCGGCTCACCGGCCAGGTTGACGATGGCGTCCGGTGGCGCGTCAACGAAATCCAGCACGGAGCCACGAACATCGGTGCCCGCGGGAAGTTGCCCCTTTGCATCCTTGGGGTCTCGCGAGACCACCTGCAGGCGATGCCCTGCTTCCTTGAGGCGCTGGCAGAGGCGCTGCCCCACGAAGCCACTGCCACCCGTCATCAGCACGCGCATAGCACTCTCCTCCCCTGGATTCATGACTGCGCACATAAAGTTATACAGCCGTTGTACGCTTCTGCTAGTCTAACGTAAATACCGCTCCCCTGTGCGAGGTCTTCATGTCACCACCGACACGCCCCACAGCCGCCATCATCGGCGCCGGCATCGCCGGCCTTGCCTGTGCGCGAGTCCTTCACGAGGCCGGCTGGCGGGTCAACGTGTTCGAAAAGGCCCGCGGCCCGGGGGGGCGCATGACCAGCCGGAGCCTTGCCGCCGCCACGGTGGATATCGGCGCGCAATTCTTCAGCGTCAGGGACGATGCCTTTCGCCGAGAAACCGAAGTCTGGCTGAAGGCGGGCCTGGTGGCACCCTGGCCATGGAAACTGTGGCGAGTTACCGGGGACAGCTGGCACTACCGTCATGATGGCAGAGAACGCTACGCAGGCAAGCCACGCATGAGCGCGGTAACGCGCCATCTCTCCCGGGAGCTGGAGCTGGAGTCGAGCTGTCGCATCGTCTCGCTGACAAGGGACAAGGGTCGCTGGTCGCTCCAGGACCAGGCCAGGCGGTACCACGGCCCCTTCGACCATGTGGTGATCTCGACCCCTTCGCCGCAGGCCCAGGCACTGGTGGCACCTCATGCCCCCCCTCTGGCCGAGGCGTGCGAAGCGATCATACAGCGCCCCTGCTGGGCGGCCTGGGCCTGTTTCGAGAAACCACTGCCAGCGCCACCGAACGTCGCCCAGGACTGGCAGGCCGTGATGTTTTCCGAGGGCCCGCTACGCTTTGTCGCACGCAACGATCACAAGCCCGGCCGTGAACAGCAGGGTGAAAGCCTGACTCTGCTCGCCGGGCTGGAGTGGAGCGAGGCGCACCTGGAACTGCATGAAAGCCACGTGGCCAGCAGGCTGCTGACCGCCTTTCGCGAGGCCTTGCCGGATGCCACCGAACTGCCGGCGATCACGGCGGTCGGCGCGCACCGCTGGCGCTACGCTCAACCCGATGTCTTCGCCGGTGGCGAGGCTATCAATCGGGATTATCGGCTCTCGGACACTGGCCTAGCGCTTTGCGGCGATGGCTGGCGTGGGCCACGCGTGGAGGATGCCTGGCTCTCCGGCCATCACCTGGGCAATGCCCTGAGGGGCAAAGGCTGACACGGTGAACCCTTGCTGGAGGCGCTCCACCGACCGTTCGGCGAGGCGCTTCCACTGATCGCAACAGCAACGGTTGTACATCTCTCGATTGATGTACAATATTGTCCACCCAGGAACGTCGCGCCCGGATGCCTGACATCCTCATGGCGGTCTGGAACGGCAATGACAACAGCGAGAGGCAGATGCAAGCATGACCGACAAGGCAACCCACCCGGCCGACACACCGCTCTATCCGATCCGCGAAGTGTCGCGCATAACCGGGGTCAATTCGGTCACCCTGCGCGCCTGGGAGCGGCGTTACGGGCTGATCTGCCCCCAGCGCACACCGAAGGGTCACCGCCTCTATGCACGGGAAGACATCGACCGCGTCGAACAGATTCTGCAGTGGCTGAGCCGTGGCGTACCGGTCAGCCAGGTCAAGGAGCTTCTCGACCAGCCCGAGGCAGCCCCCGTCCCCGAGCCAGCCTCAGGGGACTGGCCCAGCCAGCGTCGCCAGCTGGTTGCCGCCGTGGAGGCAATGGACACGGCGCAGCTTGAGCGGCTGTTCAACCAGAGCCTGGCACTTTATCCGGTGACCACCAGCCTGGACGAGCTCTGGCAACCCACCATACGTGAGCTGGAAGAGCGCTGGCACGATCAGCTCGGTGCCAGGCTGCAGCGAGTCAACCTGGAAACCTTCCTGCGTACGGTCATCGGCATCCGTCTCTACCATGCCAACCAGGTCGCCAAGGGTCCGGTGGTACTGATGAGTGCGCTTCCCGATGATCCCGGCCCGCTGTGGCTGCTGCTGGCGGCACTGGCCGGCAGCGAGGCCGGCTATCGCATCCAACTGCTCGACGGCTCGCTGCCCTTCGGCGAACTGCCGCTGGCGGTGGAGCGACTGAAGGCCTCGGCCATGGTGCTGGTCAGCGGCCGCGCCGAGCGCCCCGATCTGATTCGCCGACAGCTGCCCCGCCTGGCCGAGCAGCTCGATGTCCCTCTGGGTCTCTGCGGGCCGGTGGCACGGATACGCGGCAACGACCTGGTCGACAGCCAGGTGGAGCTGCTGGGAGATGACCTTCCCCTGGCGCTGGCAAGGCTGCGTTCGCTGCTGAAGGGCGCCTGACCATCGCCCCAATCCGGGAGCCAGCATGACCTGCGTACTGATGTGGTTTCGTAGCGATCTGCGTGTCCATGACAATACGGCCCTGGCTGCGGCTGCGCGCCAGGGCCCCGTGGTGGCGGTGTTCCTGCGCTGCCTGCCTCAGTGGCAAGGCTACGGCCATGGCGCCAACAAGCTCGACTTCTGGGGCCGTGGCGTGTCGGCACTGCGCAAGGAGCTGGCCGGCCTGAACATCCCGCTGCTGCACCGGGATATCGAGACCTACGACCAGGCCCCGGCGACATTGCTCGCCATCGCCCGGGAGACAGGGGCGAAGGGGCTGCATTTCAATGGCGAGTACCCCCTGGACGAGCAACGTCGCGACCGGGCCGTCGCCACCGCCTTCGCCCGGGCCGGGCTCGCCACCGAGGCGCATCACGACGCCACGGCCTTTGCCCCTGGGGAGCTGCTGACGGGCAAAGGAGACAATTTTCGCGTCTTCACCCCCTTCGCCAAGGCTTGGCACCGGCAGCTCAGCGCCAACCGCCTGGCGCTTCGCGAGCCCCCTCGGCCCCAGTCACCACCGGCCATCGACTCCGACCCGCTGCCGCCCTCTCCTCACTACGAGGAAGACCCCGTTTCGACCGACGACTGGCCTGCCGGCACGGAGCCGGCAGCCGACAGGCTTGAGCGCTTCCTGCGCTTTCGTGGTCGCCACTATGCGCAGCAGCGTGACTTTCCGGCCATACACGGCACCAGCGAGCTCTCGCCCTACCTGGCGCTGGGAATGATTTCCCATCGCCAGTGCCTGCAGGCGGTGCTCGGCGAGAACCATGGCCGCCTGGCTGAAGGCGATCTCGGCCTTGTGACCTGGGTGAACGAACTGGTGTGGCGCGAGTTCTACCAGCACGTGGCGGCGGGCTTTCCGAGGGTGTGCCAGCATCGCGCCTTCCAGCGGCATACCGAAGCCGTGGCATGGCGCAATGACGACGTCGGCTTTCGCGCCTGGTGCGAGGGGCGGACCGGCTACCCCATCGTCGACGCTGCCATGCGCCAGCTGGTGCAGACCGGCTGGATGCACAATCGCCTGCGCATGATCACCGCCATGTTTCTCAGCAAGCACCTCTTGATCGACTGGCGACACGGTGAGGCCTTCTTCCTGCAGCACCTGGTCGACGGGGAGTTCTGCGCCAACAACGGCGGCTGGCAGTGGGCGGCTTCCACCGGCACCGACGCAGCACCCTATTTCCGCGTCTTCAACCCCACCACCCAGTCGAGCCGCTTCGACCCGGAAGGTGCCTTCATCGCCAAGTTCGTGCCGGAGCTGGCCAACCTCCCCCCCAAGGCCAGGCTTGCCCCGTCCCCGGCGCAGCGGCACCAGACACGATATCCGCCCCCGATCGTCGATCACAAGGCCGCCAGGCTAAGAGCGATTGACGCCTTCAAGGCACTGAAAACCGACTGACACCACCCACGGGAGCCCCCCATGAGCCAGGCCACTGCCCTGGAGGCCTTCTGCGCCTTCTTCAACAAACTGGACAAAACCTATACAAGAAATCTATACCAGGTATATACTGATGACGTGGTCTTCACCGATCCCCTCCACCATATAGAGGGACGGGAAGCGCTGGAGAGGTACTTCCAGGGGCTGTACGAGAACGTGACGGAGTGCCGGTTCGAGTTCCACGACCGCCTACGGCAGGGTACCGAAGCCTGCGTAACCTGGACGATGCGACTGTCGCATCCGCGGCTGGCTCGCGGGCGCCCAGTCCTGGTGGAGGGGTGTTCGAGGCTGTCGTTCTCGACTGACGACCCGCTGCGGGTATGCCGGCATCGCGACTTCTTCGATGCCGGCGCCATGCTCTACGAGCACCTGCCGATTCTGGGCCCGACGGTTCGCGTGTTGAAGCGCCGCCTGGGCAAGTAAACCGGCGCCGCTCAGCGGTGCCGCTCAGGGAGGTTGCATGGTGGCACTGAGTGGAAAGCGAGTGGTCTGGCTGACCGGAGCGACCTCGGGTATCGGGCGCGCCCTGGCCATTCGCCTGCTGGATGAAGGGCATCACGTGGCAATCAGCGCTCGTAGCCTCGGTGACCTGACCGAACTCGCCGGCGACCGCAGCAATGCCCTGCTGCTGCCACTGGACGTCAGCGATCGCGAAGCGGTGCGCGCCGCGGGCATCCATCTCGACGACCTGTTCGGCAGACTGGACCTGGTGATCTTCAATGCCGGCACCTGCGAATACGTGGACGTGCGGCAGTTCGATCTCGACCTTGTGCAGCGGGTCTTCGCACCCAACTTCTTCGGCGTCCTTCACTGCCTGGATGCCGCCCTGCCGCTGCTGCGCAAGGCTCGTTCCGAAGGCAGCCGCCCGCTCATCGCAGCGACGTCCAGCGCCTCGGCCTACGTGCCGCTGCCACGGGCGGCCGCCTACGGCGCATCCAAGGCCGCCCTGAGCCACTTCCTTGAGTCACTCCGCCTGGACCTGCATGAGGAGGGTATCGATATCAGCCTGATACATCCTGGATTCGTCGAGACACCCCTCTCGGCGCGCAACGACTTCCCCATGCCCATGCGGATCTCTGCCGCCGCGGCTGCCGAAGCGATTCTCCAGGGCCTCGAGCACCGCCGCCTGGATATTAATTTCCCGCGCCGCTTCACCCTGGGCGTGCGACTGATGGGGATCCTGCCCCCGGCCCTGCGTCATCGCCTGGGCCTTCGCCTGGCACGCCCTTCGCCCAGTGGGGCAGGCCCATGAACACCGCCTTCACCCGTGGAAGCCCAGGACAGCGAGACGCCCAGCGCATTGCCGTGGTCGGCAGCGGCATCAGCGGCATGGCCGCCGCCTGGTACCTCAGCCAGCGCCATCATGTGACGCTGTTCGAAGCCGCCGACCGGCTGGGTGGGCATACGGCGACCATCGACGTGGCCCTGGATGGAGAGCACCACGCCATCGACACGGGATTCATCGTCTTCAATGATCGCACCTATCCCCATTTCCAGCAGCTGCTCGCCGAACTCGGCGTCGCCAGCCAGCCCACCGAAATGAGTTTCTCGGTGCACGAGACGCTGCAGGACTTCGAGTACAACGGCCATACCCTGGGCTCCCTGTTCGCCCAGCGCGGCAACCTTTTGAGCCCCCGCTTCTATCGGTTGCTGGGAGATATCGTGCGCTTTAATCGACGCGCACGACACGAGCTGGACAGTGGCAGTCTGGGCGACGACATCAGTCTCGGTGACTACCTGGACAGAGCCGGCTACGGCCGCGATTTCCAGCGCCGTTACCTGCTGCCCATGGGGGCTGCCATCTGGTCGGCGAGTATTCGCGACATGCGCACCTTCCCGGCCCTCTTCTTCCTGCGCTTCTTTCATCACCATGGTCTGCTTTCGGTCAACGACCGGCCCCAGTGGTACACCCTGGTGGGGGGCTCCCGTGCCTACATCCCGGCAATGACCGCCCCCTATGCGGAGCGTATCCGGCTCGCCACGCCGGTACTGAGCATCCGCCGCAACACAGACGGCGTCATGCTGACCACCGCCCAGGGTCACGAGCAGTATGACCAGGTGGTGCTGGCCTGCCATGCCGACCAGGCGCTGAAGCTGCTCGATGATGCCAGCCTGGCCGAGCTGGAGGTCCTGGCCTCGCTGCCCTACCGCGACAATGACGTGGTACTGCACACCGACACACGGCTGCTGCCGCGCCGCCGCCGCACCTGGGCAAGCTGGAACTACCGTCTCGACGGGCGAGGCGACGCCGCCCGGGCCGCCGTGACCTACAACATGAACATCCTGCAGCGGCTCGATACCGCGCACACCTTCTGCGTCACGCTCAACGACAGTGTTGCCATCGACCCAGCCAAGGTGCTCGGCCGGTTCCGCTATGCCCACCCCCAGTTCTCGCTGGCCGGACAGGCGGCCCAGGCCCGCCACGCCGAGATCTCCGGCGCGGACCGGCGCACCCATTTCTGTGGCGCCTACTGGCGCAACGGCTTTCACGAGGACGGTGTATGGAGCGCACTGCGCGTGGCACGCGACCTTGGCTGCGATGAACCACTGCCCCATGCCGAGTCCACGCCCGCGCTTGTCCTGGAGACGCCGTAATGATCGCCGAGCCCCATTCGCGGATCTACCAAGGCACCCTGCGGCATCGCCGGTTCCTGCCCCGGGACCACGCCTTCGACTATCGGCTATGGATGGCCTGGCTCGACCTGGAAGAACTGCCCATGCTGTTCGATGGTGTCCCCGGCTTCAGTGCCCGGCGCCCGGCCCTGGCGCGCTTTCGCCGCAGCGACTACCTGGCACCCCATGACCGACCACTCGAGCAGGCCGTGCGCGAGGAGGTCGAACGCCAACTCGGCGTCGCCCCGGAGGGCCGCATCTGCCTGCTGACGCAGCTGCGCACCCTGGGCTCGGGCTTCAACCCCCTGTCGCTCTATTACCTCCACGACAGAGACGGCAGCTTGCGCGCCCTGCTTGCGGAGGTCACCAATACGCCCTGGGGGGAACGCACCCGCTACGCCTGTCGCGTGGACCCTGACCGGCACCAGCACACCGCCAGCTTCGACAAGGCGATGCATGTGTCGCCCTTCCACCCCATGGACATGACCTATCGCTGGCGTTTCAACACCCCGGGGAATCGGCTGTTGATGCACATGGAAAACTGGCGTGAACAGCAACGACACTTCGATGCCACCCTGCTCCTCACCGCCAGGCCGGCCACCCGCAGAGTGCTGCTGGAGACCCTGGCGCGTCAGCCCTGGATGAACCTCAAGAGCCGGGCCGCGATTCACCTGGAGGCGCTGCGCCTTTGGCGCAAGGGCGTTCCGATCCATGACCATCCCACTCGTTCCACCCGCGAGGAGACTTCACCGTGACGTCGTTCCGTTCCGCTTCCTGCCACCCGGTGCCGGTCAACGGCGGGCGCCTGACACGCTGGCTCCGGCCCCGGGTGATGGCCCAGCTCGACCGCCTGGAGGGCGGCCGGATCACCCTGATCGAAGGCAGCCAATGCCACCATCTCGGCCAGGACGGCCCGCTGCAGGTGACTCTGGTGGTGCGCGACCCACGGGCTTGGCAGCGACTGGCCCTGGGGGGCAGCGTAGGGGCGGCCGAAGCCTATATCGACGGCGACTGGGATGCCGACGACCTGGTGGCCCTGATCCGCCTGTTCGCCGCCAACCTGGAGCGGGTCAACGGTGACATGGAGAACGGCACCGCCCGGATGGCAGATGGCTACTGGGGGCCCTGAACGCCTTGCAGCGAAACACCCGTAGCGGCGCCAGGCGTCACATTGCCGCCCACTACGACATCGGCAACGACCTGTTCGCCACCTTTCTGGACCGTGAGCACCGGATGTATTCCAGTGCTGTCTTCCCCCGAGCTGACGCCACTCTCGAGGAGGCCTCCACCCACAAGCTCGACCTGATGCTGGCCAAGCTCGACGTACGACCGGAGCACCACCTGCTGGAGATCGGTACCGGCTGGGGCGGCCTGGCCATCCATGCGGCGAAGACGCGCGGCTGCCGCGTCACCACCACGACCATCTCCGCCGAGCAGTACGCCTACACGGCGCTGCGTATTCGGGAAGAGGGGCTGGAGGAGAGGATCACGCTGCTGCAATTGGACTATCGGGAACTGGAGGGGCGCTTCGACCGGCTGATCTCGGTGGAGATGATAGAAGCCGTAGGGCATCAATACCTGCCGACCTACCTCAAGACGCTGGACAGGCTGCTGACAGACGATGGCCTGGCCCTGCTCCAGGCCATCACCATTCGCGACCAGCGCTTCGAGGCCGCCAAGCGGGAAATGGACTTCATCAAGCGCCACGTCTTTCCCGGTGGCTTCTTGCCCTCGCACCGTATCATCCTCGACGGTATGGCACGCCACACCTCACTCAACGTGCTGGCGCTCGACGAAATCGGCCCCCATTACGCCCGGACGCTGCGGGAATGGCGCCACCGCTTCGAGGCGAACCTGGAAACGGTGAGAAAGCTGGGCTACGAAGAACGTTTCATTCGCCTGTGGCGCTACTACCTGTGCTACTGCGAGGGGGGCTTTCTCGAGCGGACGATCGGCACCTGCCACCTGCTGCTGGCCCGGCCCGGTGCCCGGCCGGCGCCACTGGAAGGCCAACCGTGACCACAGGCAGCGATCAGGCGATGGGCGTGGCTCCAAGCTGGGCTGTCGACGACTGCCCGGCGAGGCTTTGCCAGTGCTCCTCCAGGGCCCCGACCGCCATGGGACGGGCGAAGAAGTACCCCTGAACGAGGCGACAGCCCGCATCGCGCAGGAAATCGAGCTGCCCCTGGGTTTCCACCCCCTCGGCGATGACATCCAGCGAGAGCCCATGGGCCATGGCCAGCACCGCGCTGACGATGGCGGCATCGGCCGGGTCGTCGGGCAGTGAGCGGATGAAGGCCCGGTCCAGCTTGATCTTGTCCAGCGGCAGCCGTTTGAGATAGCTCAACGACGAATAGCCGGTGCCGAAGTCGTCGATGGCGATGCGGTGGCCCCGGTCCCGCAGCGCCTCCAGCCGCGGCACGATATCGCCGGCACGTTCGTCGAGCAGCACCGACTCGGTCAGCTCGAGGCCTAGCTGGGCGGCGGCGATACCGTGACGGGCCAGGCCGGAGGAGAGCGCCGACTCCAGCTCGCCCTGAAACATCTGGATGGCCGAGATATTGATCCAGACCGGCAGCGTGGGCATTCCCATCTCGCGCCAGCGCGCCATCTGCCCCAGCGCTTCGTCGATCACCCAGTTGCCCAGCATGCCCATCAGACCGTGCCGCTCGGCCAGGGGGATGAAGTCGCCCGGCGAGACGATGCCATGCTCCGGATGCCGCCAGCGCAGCAGGGCCTCCAGCCCTACCACGAGGCCGTCGCGGGTCCGGTGCTGGCTCTGGTAGTGGAGTTCCAGCTGGCCGCCGTTGGCCAGGGCGTCACGCAGGCTGTAGACCAGCGCCATCTGCGGCGTGTCCTGAACGTCCAGTGCCGGCCGGAATCGCTGGCTGACGTTGCGCCCGTGGCGCTTGGCCGAGTAGAGCGCCGACTCCAACCGCTGGAAGAGCACCCCGGAGTCGTTGCCATCCTCGGGCGCCCTGCAGCTACCGATCGACAACCCCAGCCGAAGCGAACGGTGGTCCATCTCAAAGGGCTCGCCCAGGTGCTCCCGCAGCCCGGCAACCCACTTGTCATGGTCGTCGAAGGTGGTGGTACGAATCACCAGGAACTCGTCGCCACCCAGGCGACCCACCACCCCGCCGGCCACATGTCCTGCCAGCCGCTGTCCGAACCGGGCCAGCAGACGATCGCCCTGATCGACACCCAGGCTGTCGTTGACCGATTTGAAACCGTCGATATCGATGATCGCCATGTCGAGACTCTCACCCGCTCGCAGGTGGCGCAGGCGAGAGGTCATCAGGTCGTGGAGCCGTCGTCGGTTGGGCAGCCCGGTCAGCGGGTCCTCGAAGCCAATGCGTCGCAGGTCCTGCTCGCGGGCCTTGTGCACGGAGATGTCGGTGAAGGTGCCGACGTAATGGGTGATCTGCCTCCCTTGCCCATCACCGCCTTGACACGCAGCCACTCGGGGTATTCATCGCCCTGCTTGCGCCGGTTCCATATCTCACCCTCCCAGCGCCCCTTGCTTTCCAGTGTCTGCCAGAAACGCTTGAAAAAACTGGAATCGTGCCGGGAAGCCACCAGGTTGGCGGCATTGACACCGCGCACCTCGTCCTCGGTGAAGCCGGTTATCCGGGTGAAGGCCGGGTTGACCGCCAGGATGCGGTTCTCGGCATCGGTAATCTGCACGCCCTCCTCGGAGAGCATGAGTGCCTGCTGCATCAGGTCGGCATTCTGGCGTTCACGCCGCAGCTGTCTCCAGGCATGGGCCAGGCCAGCGACCACGACGGTCGCCGCCACCAGGCGAAGACCCGGGCCAGGCAGCCAGACGCATGCCAGCAGCGCAGCCAGTGCGGCCCAGGTCAACGGGCGATTGATCGCGAAGGGTGACCACATGTCGTATCCCGGTCTGGCGAATGAAGGGGAAATCGCGCCCGTGCTGCGCATCGAACTATCGAGTAGAGTATCGACTGATTGCCCAGCCACTTTAATCGCTCCGGCACCTCGCGTCATGCCTGACGTGCAATCACCGGCCTCGGCCAGTAGACTAGTCAGGGCCGCCCAGGGCGGGACGGCCCAAGAGCCAATGCCGCGTCCGCTATACTCGCGGGAAGGCCCACAACAACTGCGACTCGGAACGACTCAGTGACCAAGCAACACTCTTTCGTACGCGAAGAACTGCTGGCGTGCAGCCGCGGTGAGCTTTTCGGCCCCGGCAATGCCCAGTTGCCGGCTCCCAATATGCTGATGCTCGATCGCATCACGCATATCCACGAAGCGGGAGGCCAGTTCAACAAGGGCGAACTGACCGCCGAACTGGATATTCACCCCGACCTCTGGTTCTTCGACTGCCACTTCCCCGGCGACCCGGTCATGCCCGGCTGCCTGGGTCTGGACGCCATGTGGCAGTTGGTGGGCTTCTATCTCGGGTGGCTCGGCCATCCCGGCAGGGGGCGTGCCCTGGGTTGTGGTGAGGTCAAGTTCACCGGCCAGATTCTGCCTGATGCCAAAAAGGTCACCTACCAGATCAACATCAAGCGCATCATCACCCGGCGCCTGATTCTGGGCATGGCCGATGGTACAGTGACTGTAGACGGCCGCGAGATCTATCAGGCTCATGACCTGCGTGTCGGCCTGTTCACTTCTACCGCGAATTTCTGATCAGGAGGCTTCCATGCGACGAGTGGTAGTCACCGGCCTGGGCATCGTATCGTGCCTGGGCAACGACCGGCAGGCGGTCGTCGAGGCGTTAAGGAACGGGCGCTCGGGCATTCGCTTCAAGGAAGAATATGCCGAACGCGGTTTCCGCAGCCAGGTGGCCGGGGCCGTGGATATCGATCTCGATACCCTCATCGACCGCAAGCTGCGCCGGTTCATGGGCGACGCCGCGGCCTATGCCTATGTGAGCATGGCCCAGGCGGTCGAGGATTCGGGGCTCACGCCGGAGCAGGTCTCCCATGAGCGCACCGGGCTGATTGCCGGCTCCGGGGGGGCTTCCAGTGCCAACCAGGTCGAAGCCGCCGATGTCATGCGCGAGAAGGGCCTGCGCCGGGTCGGTCCCTACCGGGTCACCCGAACCATGGGCAGTACCGTATCCGCCTGCCTGGCCACGCCCTTCCAGATCAAAGGGGTCAACTATTCGATCTCCTCGGCTTGCGCCACCTCGGCCCACTGCATCGGCAACGCATGGAGCAGATCCAGTTAGGCAAGCAGGACATCGTCTTTGCCGGCGGCGGCGAGGAGGAGCACTGGACCCTCTCCTGCCTGTTCGATGCCATGGGTGCCCTGTCGACGCACTACAACGACACGCCCGAGAAGGCCTCCCGCCCTTACGACAAGGCGCGAGACGGCTTCGTCATCGCTGGCGGCGGCGGCATGCTGGTGCTCGAGGAGCTGGAGCATGCCCGTGCCCGCGGCGCGAAGATATACGCCGAACTGGTCGGCTATGGCGCCACCTCGGACGGCCACGACATGGTGGCCCCGTCAGGCGAAGGCGCCACACGCTGCATGCGCCAGGCGCTCGCGACGGTGGAGGGTGATATCGACTACATCAACACCCACGGCACTTCGACGCCGGTGGGTGATGTCGCCGAACTCAAGGCCATCCGCGCGGTATTCGGCGACAGCACCCCGGCCATGAGCTCCACCAAGTCACTGACCGGCCACTCGTTGGGCGCCACCGGGGTTCAGGAGACGATCTATTCGCTGCTGATGATGGAGAACGACTTCATTGCCGCCTCGGCCAATGTCGATGAACTCGACGACCAGGCCGCCGGCTTCGATATCGTCACCAGCCGGCGCGACGGCGTGACCATCGAGCGGGTACTCTCAAACAGCTTCGGCTTCGGCGGCACCAACGCCTGCCTGGTGCTCCAGCGCTACCGCGACTGAATCACTGTCGCACCCTGAAAAAAGGCGCCCGCTAAGCAGGCGCCTTTTTTCGTATCCCGATGTGACGACTCCGATTTACCTGACCTGGCCTTCATGGCCCGCAAAGGGCTCATGACGTGGAGCGTACGCTCCGCTGGCGGCCAGGCGCAGGGGCCTCGGGCCTCGGCACTTCGGAAATCTCCCCCAGCCGCGCCTCGATCCAGGCCTCCACCTCGACCAGCACCTCTTCGGGTGTACGACCCTCGGTGGCGATGGGCTCTCCCACTACCACATTAAGCAGCCCCGGATTCTTGACCCAGTGCCGCCCCGGCCAGCGCTCACCGGCGTTGTGCGCCACCGGCAGCACCGGCACCCCTGCACGGCAGGCAATCACCGTACCGCTCTTGTTGTAGCGCCTGCGCTCGCCGGGGGGGACCCGGGTGCCCTCGGGAAATATCAACACCGAAAGGCCTTCGTTCAGGCGCTGCACCCCCTGGGTCAGGACCTGGCGCATGGCCCGTGCCGGCTTCGAGCGATCCAACGCAATGGGATGCAACAGGCGCAGCCCCAACCGAACAGCGGAATCCGCAACAGCTCCTGCTTGAGCACCGTGCACACCGGCGGCTTGAGAACCTGCAGATAGATGGTTTCCCATTCACACTGATGGTTGGCCAGGATCACGCAGGGTCCCTCGGGCAGGTGCTCCTTGCCGATGACCCGGTAACGCACACCACAGGTCCAGCGGAACCAGGCGGTAATGAAGTGGTTATAGAGGTTGAGCATGCGGTATCGGGACTGAAGCGGAAGAAGCGGCGCCACCGGCAGGAAGAGCCCCCCGCAGACCAGAAGGGCAAGGAAATAGCCGAAATAGAAGAGCAGGCTGCGAATCACATTCATGGGTGATCATCACCCTCCTCGAGCGGTCGCCGTGACTGACACCAGTCATCCAGCAGACGCCCCACTTCCAGTCGCCAGGGCTTCTGGTGAACGCCGAAGGCCTCCAGCACGCGCCGGCAATTGAGCACGCGTCGCAGCGGCTGATCGTGATGATGCTTCAGCGGCTTCACCTCCCCCAACGCCACCCGTTCACCCAAACCTTCGAGGCGAGTGGAGAGTTGCGTCCGGACCATGGTGGTGAAGGTATAGGCGCTGACCGGCTCCGTGCCCGCCAGGTGATAGGCGCCCCAGGCGGTGGAGCCGCAGCCGAGCTGGTGCAGCATGCCGACCAGTGCCATGGCCACGGCATCGGCCGAGGTGGGGCAGAAGATGACATCCTGGGCGGCACGCACATCCTCCCCGCCCACCAGGCTGTCGATCACGCCGCTCAGCCAGGCATGCCCCCCCTCCAGGGCGAACAGCGGGCCCAACCGCACGATCAGGTGCCGGGGGTGGCTGCTGCGGATCCGATCCCCGATGGCGATCAGGCGTCGCAGGCTCTCATCCCGTGGCGCCGGGATCACATGCTCATCGATCGGGGTATCGAAGCCATCCTGGTAGAGCTGGTCGGAGACGCACCAGACCAGCGGCGTATCGGTCTCGCGGCAGGCCGCCAGGCCGATATCCACCCCTTCGCCATGGCTTACCACGGCGGCGGGCTCGATCTCCATCGGTGCCGACAGTGGCGGAATGATCACCGCATCCGGCCGGAGTTCGCGCAGATAGGCGGCATCGATGGCGATGCCGGGCTCGATGACGAGTTCGGTATCGCTTCTTCGGTGCGCCACCCGGGCCAGCGCCAGGTTCAGGCAGTGACCGGCATCCAGGATCAACAGCTTCACTCAACGCCTCCGCCAGTCAGGGCAATAGACACTAGAACGGGATCTCGTCGTCGAAATCGTCGAAGCTACCCGGGTCGGGGGCACCATAGTTACCCTGCTGCTGACCACCCTGCTGCTGGCCGCCTTGCTGATGGCCACCCTGTTGCGGGGGCACCGCAGCCGGGGCCGGGCGCGGCTGGGGCTGCCCGCCGCCATATCCGCCCTGCTGCGGGGCATTTCCGTAACCACCCTGCTGGGGTGCCTGGGCCTGCGCGCCGAAGCCCGCACCCTGGCCGGGAGCATCACCGCCGCGGCTATCGAGCATCTGCATGTCGTTGACCACGATCTCGGTGGTATAGCGATCCTGGCCGTCCTGCCCCTGCCACTTGCGCGTCTGCAGACGGCCCTCGAGGTAGACCCGGGAGCCCTTCTTCAGGAACTGCTGGGCAATCTCGGCCAGCCGGTTGAACAGCACTACCGAGTGCCACTCGGTGCGCTCCTGCTTCTGACCGCTTTGCTTGTCGGTCCACGTATCGGTAGTGGCGACGCGCAGGTTGGCGACGGGACTGCCGGACGGCATGAAACGGACCTCGGGGTCCTGCCCCAGGTTGCCGATGAGAATGACCTTGTTGACGCCACGGGCCATGCTGGACTCCCTATTGGTTGTATACACTCATTTGTGATGAATTCCCGGCGGCGCCCACTCGGCAACCACCGAACTGCAGGTCAGCTACCGCGATCCTGATTCGGACGGACCAGGCGAGACAGTGCATCCCTGTCGAGACGCCGCCGGTCCACCTTAAGATAGGCCAGCCGCTCCTCAGGTACGACCAGTACGTCTTCAACGCCGGCCACCTCGGCGAAGCTCGCCATCAGGGTATCCAGCGTATCGTCCTGCTGGTCTTCATCCAGTTCGATCACTTCGCTGGAGAGGTGGGGCGGAGCCGGCATGCCCAGCATCAGCAGCCACCATATCCCCGCCAGCAGGGCGCTGCCGACGAAGACGGCAGGCAGCCCCCACTGCTGGGCCAGAAAGCCACCCAGCAAACCGCCTAGAAAAGCGCCCAGGAACTGGCTGGTGGAGTAGACACCCATGGCCGTACCCTTGGCCCCCGCCGGTGCCAGCTTGCTGAGCATCGACGGCAGCGTGGCCTCGAGAAGGTTGAAGGCCGTGAAGAACAGCAGCAGCCAGGCGAACAGCGCCCATACCCCGGTGCCGATCCCGGCCAACCCCGCCAGGCTGACGGCAATGGAGCCGATCGCCAGCAGGCACATGCCCTTCATGCGCTGGCGCTTCTCGGCCAGCACCACCAGCGGCACCATGCAGAGGAAAGCCAGCAGCATGACGCCCAGGTAGGTCAGGCCGTGCCGCTCGACGCTGATGCCCGCCTCGAGCAGGCGGAATGGCACCGCGACGAAAATCGCCATCAGCACCAGGTGCAGGGCAAAGATCGACAGGTCCAGGCGCCACAGGTCGGCCCGGGTGAGTATGACCGCCAGCTGCCGGCGATCGATGCCGACATCGCGATGACGCATGCGCCGCGGGGCCGGCGGCACCAGCTTCCACAGCACCACCAGGCCGAGCCCGGCCAGCATGGCGGTGAACCAGAATACCGACGACAGCCCGAAGGTCGCCGCCAGCCAGGGGCCCAGCACCATGGCCACGGCGAAAGCCACGCCGATGGAGATCCCGATGGTGGCCATGGCAGCCGTGCGCACCTGCTCCCGTGTCTGATCCGCCAGCAGCGCCATGATCGCCGCGGCAACGGCACCGCTGCCCTGGAGGCAGCGGCCCAGGATCACGCCACCGATGGTATCCGCACCGGCGGCCACCACGCTACCGAGAAGAAACAGCAGCAGTCCGCCGGCAATTACCGGCTTGCGACCGATACGGTCGGAGAGCAGGCCAAAGGGGATCTGCAGGATGGCCTGGGTCAGCCCGTAGACCCCCAGGGCCAGCCCTATCAGCAGGGGCGTGGCACCGGCCAGCTCGTCGGCATAGAGCGCCAGCACCGGCAAGACCATGAAGAGTCCCAGCATCCGCGTGGCATACAGGCTCGCCAGGCCGGTGATGGCCCGCCGTTCGGTGGCTAGCAGCAGTCCAGAGACCTTGCGCATAGAGTGACGAGAATCCATGGGTAGGCGGGCTCGATGCCCTAAGGTGAACCGCCTATTCTATCGGTTCCGGACCACACAGGAAACGTCCCCGCCACAGCCGCTTTGCTGCCCGGTGTACCGCAGACGTATAATCGAGGTTTTGCCGTGCGTCACGAGGTGGGAATGGACAGAATACTGGTCAGGGGTGCCCGCACTCACAACCTCAAGCAGATCGACGTCGACCTGCCCCGGGACAGCTTGATCGTGGTGACGGGACTCTCGGGCTCCGGCAAGTCATCGCTGGCGTTCGACACCCTCTATGCCGAGGGGCAGCGCCGCTACGTGGAGTCGCTCTCCACCTATGCCCGCCAGTTCCTGTCGATGATGGAAAAGCCCGACGTGGACCATATCGAAGGCCTGTCGCCGGCAATCTCCATCGAACAGAAGTCCACGTCACACAACCCCCGCTCCACCGTGGGCACCATCACCGAAATCTACGACTACCTGCGCCTGCTGTTCGCCCGGGCCGGCACACCGCGCTGCCCGGAGCATGGCGAGGAGCTCGAGGCGAGCACTATCTCGCAGATGGTCGACCAGGTATTGGCCCTGCCCGAGGGCAGCAAGCTGATGCTGCTGGCCCCGGTGGTCAAGGGGCGCAAGGGCGAGCACCTGCAGCTGATCGCGGAGCTCCGCGCCCAGGGCTTCGTGCGCGCCCTGATCGATGGCCAGGTGCTCGAACTCGACGACATCGCCCCGCTGGACAAGAACAAGAAGCATGACATCAGCGTGGTGGTCGACCGCATCAAGGTCCGCGAGGGCCTTGAGCAGCGGCTGGCGGAATCCTTCGAGACCGCCCTCGGCCTATCCGACGGCATCGCCATGGTCCACTTCATGGACGGCGAGGCCGACGACATTATCTTCTCGGCGCGCTTCGCCTGCCCGGTATGCGGCTATGCCATCGCCGAACTCGAGCCCAGGATGTTCTCGTTCAACAATCCGGCCGGGGCCTGCCCCACCTGCGACGGACTGGGGGTGCAGCAGATCTTCGACCCCCACAAGCTGATCAGCCACCCGGAGCTGTCGCTGGCCGAGGGGGTGATCAAGGGCTGGGATCGTCGTAGCGTCTACTATTTCAGCCAGCTACAGGCCGTCGCCAGCCATTACCGTTTTGCCCTGGAGACGCCCTGGCAGGAGCTGGCCCGCCATGAGCGCGAGGTTATCCTCAATGGCAGCGGCAGGGACGAGATCGCCTTCAGCTACGTGAACGACCGCGGACGCAAGGTCACCCGGGAGCATCCCTTCGAAGGGGTGCTGCCCAACATGCAGCGCCGCTACCGTGAGACGGAATCGAGCATGGTCCGCGAGGAGCTGTCGCGCTATATCGCCGAGCAACCCTGCCCGAGCTGCCACGGCTCACGCCTGCGTCTCGAGTCGCGCCACGTCTTCATCGACGAGCGCACCCTGCCCCAGATCGTGGAGCTGCCCATCGGCGAGGCCAGGGACTATTTTCGCCAGCTGACGCTACCCGGCCGCAAGGGCGAGATCGCCGACAAGATCATCAACGAGATCCACGCCCGGCTGGAATTCCTGGTCAACGTGGGGCTCGACTACCTCAACCTGGAGCGCAGCGCCGACACCCTATCCGGCGGCGAAGCCCAGCGTATCCGCCTGGCGAGCCAGATCGGCGCCGGCCTCGTCGGGGTCATGTACATTCTCGATGAGCCTCCATCGGCCTGCATCAGCGCGACAACGACCGCCTGCTCAAGACCCTGGTTCACCTGCGCGACCTGGGCAACACCGTGATCGTGGTGGAGCATGACGAGGAAGCCATCCGCGCCGCCGACCACGTGCTCGACATCGGCCCCGGTGCCGGCGTGCACGGCGGACGGATCGTCGCCCAGGGTACCCCCGAAGATGTCATGGCCAGCCCCGACTCCCTCACCGGCCAGTACCTCTCCGGCAAGCGCCGCATCGAGATTCCCCCCTGGCGCATTCCCGGCAACCCGGAGAAGCAGCTGCGCCTGACCGGTGCCAGCGGCAACAACCTGCATGATGTGACCCTTAGCCTGCCGCTGGGTCTCTTCATCTGCGTTACCGGCGTGTCCGGCTCGGGGAAATCGACGCTGATCAACTCGACGCTGATGCCCATCGCCGCCCGGGAACTCAATCGCGCCACCACCCTGACGCCTTCCGCCTATGAGACGATCGAGGGGCTCGACCAGCTCGACAAGGTCATCGACATCGACCAGAGTCCCATCGGACGCACGCCGCGCTCAAACCCTGCCACCTACACCGGCATCTTCACGCCGATCCGCGAACTCTTCGCCGGCACCCAGGAGTCGCGCTCGCGGGGCTACAAGCCGGGGCGGTTCTCGTTCAACGTCAAGGGCGGTCGTTGCGAGGCGTGCCAGGGTGAGGGCATGATCAAGGTCGAGATGCACTTCCTGCCCGATATCTACGTCCCCTGTGATGTCTGCAAGGGCAAGCGCTACAACCGCGAGACCCTGGAGATCCACTACAAGGGCAAGAGCATCCACGAAGTACTGGAGATGACCGTCGAGGAGGCGCTGGAATTCTTCAGCCCGGTGCCTGCCATCGCCCGCCGTCTACAGACACTGCTCGACGTGGGGCTCTCCTACATCCGCCTGGGGCAGAGCGCCACCACCCTCTCCGGCGGCGAGGCCCAGCGCGTCAAGCTGGCCCGGGAGCTGGCCAAGCGCGATACCGGCAAGACGCTGTACATCCTCGACGAACCCACCACCGGGCTGCACTTCGAGGATATCCGCCAGCTGTTGACCGTACTCCACCGCCTGCGCGACCACGGCAACACCATCGTGGTGATCGAACACAACCTCGATGTGATAAAGACCGCCGACTGGGTCATCGACCTCGGCCCCGAGGGCGGTTCCGGCGGCGGACGCATTATCGCCGAGGGCACCCCGGAGCAGGTGGCCAAGATGGAAGTTTCCCATACCGGGCGCTTCCTCAAGCCGCTGCTGGAGCGGACCAAGGCCAGCAAGGCAGTGCCAGCAACAGCCAACTGACTGGAGGGCGGGCACAACGCCCAGCGGCGCCGGGGATAGGTCGTAGCGGGGGTCCGATTCCAGGGAAGGAATCGGTAGCGTACAGGGAAGTATTCACAGCGCCCCCGCGAAGACCTATCGCCGGGCAAGCCGCGGATCAAGACCCAGCGGAGCAGCAGCTCACCGGGCAGAGATGAAAAAAAACCGGCTCCTGAGGAGCCGGTTTTGGTATTGCTGCTACAGCACTGCCGGGCTTGGCCCGCAGCCGAGAATCACTCCTCGACGGCGACCTCTTCCTCGGACTCGACGATCGGACGATCGACCAGTTCGACGAAAGCCATCGGCGCGTTGTCGCCGGTGCGGAAACCGCACTTGAGGATACGGACGTAACCGCCCGGACGCTCGGCGTAACGCGGACCCAGCTCATTGAAGAGCTTGCCGACCGCTTCCTTCGAGCGGGTACGGCTGAAGGCCAGACGACGGTTTGCGACGCTGTCCTGCTTGGCCAGGGTGATCAGCGGCTCGATAACGCGACGCAGCTCCTTGGCCTTGGGCAGTGTTGTCTTGATCACTTCATGTTCGACCAGCGAGATGGACATGTTCTTGAACATGGCCTGGCGGTGCGAGCTGGTACGATTCAGGTGACGACCACTCTTACGATGACGCATGGTTGCTATTCCTTACCAAACTGGGACTCGAGTCGACGCTCACGCAGAGGCCTTGTCGTCCTTCAGGCTTGCCGGAGGCCAATTCTCCAAACGCATGCCCAGGGACAGACCGCGTGCTGCCAACACGTCCTTGATTTCGTTCAAAGACTTC